>CAZYJP010000104.1:0-7267 GCA_964647795.1 uncultured Thermodesulfobacteriota bacterium | reverse complement strand
CAGCATCTTTTTCGGCGCGCAGGTCGGCCGCAACGCGATCGTGGGCCCCCCTGGCGGCGTCCCTGCGCCGGACCTTCGAGCGCCTGGGTCCTGCCTTCATCAAGCTGGGCCAATTCCTCTCCGTTCGTCCGGATCTCGTGCCGCCGGGCGCCCTGGCGGAGCTCGAGCGCCTCCAGGACCGCGCGGATCCGGTGGCCTTTGCGCTGGTCCGGAGCCAGGTGGAGGCCGAGTTGGGTGCGCCCCTGGCCCGGCTATTTCGCGCCTTCGACCCCGAACCGGTCGCTTCCGCCTCCTTGAGCCAGGTGCACCGAGCCGTGCTCCCGAGCGGAGAGGTGGTGGCGGTGAAGGTCCAGCGACCGGGGGCGGCCGAGTCCATGCGCCGTGACCTCCGGCTCGCCGCCGGCCTGCTCCCGGCCCTGGTTCGCCTCACGCCACTGAGGAGCCGTCTGGATGCGGGGGCGCTGTGGAGCGAGCTCCGTGAGACCTTCGAGGAGGAATTGGATTTCCGGAGGGAGGCGGAGGTCGCCGGGGCCATGGGCCGGAACTTCCGGGCCTTTCCGGGGGTCCGGGTTCCCCGGGTCTACTGGGGCTGGACCACCCGAAGGGTCCTGACCGCCGAGTACGTCGAGGGGGTCAAGATCTCCGCCGCTGCGGTCCGGGGGAGAGCCGATTACCACGAGCTGGCCGAACGGGGAGCTCGGGCCTTTCTCCAACAGGTCCTCCGCGACGGCCTGTTCCACGCCGACCTTCACCCGGCGAACCTGCTGATCACCCCCCAGGGCGAGATCGCTTACCTCGATTTCGGCATTACCGGCCGCCTCACTCCCGGGGAGCGGGGAGACGTGCTGGGGGCCCTGGCCGGGCTGCTCTCCCGGGACCCGCCACTGGCACTGCGGCACCTCGCAGGGCTCGGGGTGCAGGTCCCCTCCCAGGAGGTGCAGGGCTTCGCCGGGGCAGTGGACCGGATCATGGATGAGGCCCTGGCGCCGTCCCTCGGCGAGACGTCGCTCTCCCGCATCGGCAGGGGCATCCTGAGTGCCGTCCACCGGCATCGGGTGACGTTTCCCCGCAAGTACGCGCTGCTGGCCAAGGCCCTGATCACCGTCGAGGGCTCCGCCCGCCTCCTCCACCCGGGGTTTTCCTTCGAAGCCGCGGCCCGGGGGTATCTTCTCGGCGAGCTGGGGCGCGAGCTCGGGGTGGCCCGCCTCCTGGAGGCGGGGTGGCGCGGCCTGGCGTTGGTCGGCGTGGGGGCACTCGCAAGGGCCGCAGAGGAGCAAGGCACCGGGGATGGGCCCCGGTCGCAGGCGAGGGGCTGATCAGCCCCGGGCAAGAGGAGGGCACACCGTGGAGCATCCGGTCGTCTATGTGCGCAAGGTCCGCTTCTCGGACACCGACACCCAGGGCCACGTCTTCAATGCCAACTATTTCGTGTACTTCGACGACGCGATCACCGACTACCTGGAGGCGCTGGGTCTGCCCTACGCGGAGATGACGCGGCGCGGCCACGACCTGGTGCTCGCCCGGGCCGAGTGCGACTTCCGGTCCTCCGGGGCCCTCGGCGAGACTCTCGTCGTCGGGGTCCGGGTGACGCGCCTGGGGAACACCTCGATCACCTTCGGCCTTCGGGTGGAGGAGGAGACCGGCCGGGTGGTAGCCGAGGGGGTGGAGATCTACGTGGTCTTGGACCGGGAGTCCCACGCCCCCACACCGGTGCCGGCATACCTGCGCGAGGCTGTGGCCCGGCTACAGGGCGGTCCGGCGGGCTGAGCGTCCCCGGCAGCTCCCGCGAGACCCTGGAGCTCGGCGGAACCCGGTTACGGGAGCAGGGCGTCCAGGAAACATCCGCCCCCGCCGCCTCCTCCCCCTCCTCCGGAGCTCGGCGTTTCCTGACCGACCGCCAGGATGATCTCCCCGGCGGCGGGGATGGTCGCCTCGCCCCCGGCCTGGTCCACGACGACTTGGACCGGTATGGCAGGGGAGGGCCCCCGGTTGCCCGCGGCGTCGTAGGCGAAGACCTCCACTTCGTAGGTCCCGACAGGGAGCCCCCGCGCCTCGACAGCGGTCAGGGGCGCGACGAGGGTCCGGCTGCCGGTAAAGGCGCCCGTGCCGGCCGGTTTCCAGCGGATGACGTACCCCGCCACGTCCGGGTCTCCCGGTGGGGACCAGACGGCGCCGAAGCCCCCTGCCGCCGGCGAAACCGAGAAGGCTCCCACCCCGCCCGGGGGAAGCAGGTCCGCCTCCCCGGCCGGGACGCCCACGGTCGTGACGTAGGACGCGGGACTGCCTCCAGTCAGGAACGAGGGGGCCGTGTAGACGGAGCCGAACCCGGCCAGGGACGAAACCGTCAGGCTCGGGGTGCCGCCCGGTGCGCTCGTCCCGAGGGCGAGGCTGTATCCCTCGGGGTGGGCCAAGACGAGTGACAACCCCCAACGGCCGGGTGGGTTTCCCGCCAGAGACACCTCGATCCCGGCGGCTCCCCCTCCGGTCTGGCGAAGGTACGTGGCACCCAAGTACTGAGGGACGGGCAGTTGATCGCCTACGCTGTCCGCTGCGAGGGAGGGCTTCCGGACTGGGACCGTTCCGTAATCGGCACCCTCCTCGTAGTCCATCACCGCGTTTGCGGCGGTAAATCCTAAGAACAGGTCTTCCAGGTCACTTAGGCCCATCTCGGCCGCATAGGCATCGAGAGCGTCGAGAATGCGCCGCCCGGGGGCCGGGGTCGGGCGGATCAGGTCCCAGAGCTCGCCCATCATGGCGCGGCCGCCCACATGCTCCGAGAGGTACTTGGCGAAGATGGCGCCGCCGTAGGCCCGGGTCACGTAGTGGGTGTCCCCGAAGGGCACCGGCAGGCCCGTCTCCACGAAGGAGGACCATCCCGGGTAGTACTGGTGATAGTCGTTCACCCCGCCGAAGACCTCGTCCTCCATCCAGGTGGCGCTCGTCTCGAGCCACCAGTCGTCCAGGGGGACGTTCCAATCGGGCGGCTCGTAGAGGAAGTGGATCACGTGGAAGAACTCGTGGGCCGCCGTGATCTTCATCGCGCCTCGGATCTTCGCCGGGCCGGCAGCGCCCTCGTCGTTGGGGGGCACGAACCGCAGGTCGTTGTTCACCACGATGTAGGGGATGGGGCTGCTGCTGACGGTGAAGGCGTAGATCCCGGACGTGGGGTCGATGTTCTCGAAAAGGTGATCCGGCGAGGAGTTCGCGATGAAGATGGGGACCCGATCGGACGCCAACGCCGTGCCCTCGGGGACGGTGTCCGGCGCACCGGGCTTGAGCACCTCGGCCACGGCGCGGTAGCTCGCCTCGAACAGCTCTGCCCAGCGCTCTACCACGTCGGGGATGCCGTTGGCGTCGTCGTCGCGCACCGGGAGCGAGCCGTCCTCGTTGGTCAGGTCCGGCCCCCACTGGATGGAGAAGTTCTCGGTGAGGACCCAGTTGGAGAGCACGGGGGAGAAGGCCTTGTCGCCGACCTGGGCCGCCGAGCGGGACGACGGCATCCGGGGTGGGGCGAGGAGCTCCTCGGCCTCGGCCCGCATCTCGGCCGGCATCTCGTCCAGTCTGGCCCGAACCGCCCGGAGGATCGGCGTGCCGCAACGGTGACCGGTAGGTTCGGAGGCGATAGGAGTGCCTGCCCTCGAGAACCTTTCTTCCGGCGCTTCCGCTCGGAGCTCCCGGAGTTCCCGGGGGAGCCGGTCGGCGGCCATGACGCCGTAGAGCCGGTAGAGATCGGCCCGGGCCGGGTCGAGCTCCCCGGAGGCCACCCTCTCCGCCAGTCGGGCTTCCAGGCTGGGGAGCGGAGCCGTGCCGGCCCAACCGCTCCCCCAGAGGAGGCAGAGGGCCAAGGCGGCCCCGAAGGGTCTTCGTATCCTCACGGCCGCCCTCCCGGGAACAGATAGGGGTCCAGGGTCTCCCTCACCTCGGCCCCGAGCTCCGGGTACCGGCTTCGGGCTTCCCGCAGGATCGGCGTGCCGTCGCGCAGCGGCACGGTGCTCCGGAACTGCGGCGGGAGCCTCTCGTGGTCCATGACGGCGTACACCCGGTAGAGGACCGCCTGATCCGGGTTGAGCTCACCGCGCCGGACCGCCTCGGCGATGAGCTGTACCGAATCCTTGTCCGAACGGGGCTCGGGGATCGGGGTGGTGGCCGGGCCCCCGGGCGGAGCGTCCGGCCGCGCCCCCAGGGCGCAGGCACCCGCGACCCATACGGCAACCCCGAGACAAGCCCAGAACAGTGCCGCTCGCATCGTCTTCCTCCCGGCCCCTTCGCTGCGGTGCCCCCCTGGGTCAGGCTACCCCGGTCGTCCGCCACTGGCAACTCGGCGCCTCTCCGCTCTCATGCCCGCCGGCCCCGGTGCCGATGGGAGACGCGCGCGCTTTGCCTGCGCCGAAGGAGGTTTGTGCGAGCCCGATGCGATCCCTGTTCTTCGCCCCGCGGGGCGACGGCCCATCCTCGGCCTCGGAGCAGGCGGACCGTGATCCCCTGCACTCGGCGGCCGAGGCCGCGGCGGATGCGTTCGCGGCCTACGATGGCTTCCGGCGCCGGCGCGTCGAGGCTCAACTCGGGGAGAGGGCCGCCGAAGCCCTGCGCGTGCTCCCGCTCCTCCTTCACGTAAACCAGCCGGGGCTGCCCGGGTACGTGGATGATCCCGAGTGTCCCGCCGGGGTCGCGGACTACTCCCCCCAGCCCGACGAGTTGCGTCTTGCCCGGCGGCTCTTCCCCCACGGGGCCCCCCGGCGCCTGGGAGTTCTTCGCCCTGTGGTGGACGTCGTGGCGGTGATGGGCAGCGCGGGCACCATCGGGTTTTCCGGGGAGTCGGACCTCGACGTCTGGGTGTGCCACCAGTCCGCGGCACACGGCGCGGCGGTGGCGCTCTACCGTCGCAAGGTGCTGGCGGTGGAGGACTGGCTCAACGGGCACCCGGGTCTGGCAGTCCACCTGTTCCTGCAAGCCACGGACAGCATCCGCTCCAACGACTTCGGGGAGACGGGCGTCGAGGGGTGCGGATCGGCCATGGGAGCGCTCCTCAAGGAGGAGTTCTACCGCACCGGCATCCTGCTGGCCGGGAAATCCCCCGCCTGGCGCCTCGTGCCGCCCGGAGCCGACCCGGAAGACTACCGCCGGCACTGGGAACAGCTTCGTGCTCTTCCCGGGTTCCCGGCGGACCGGTACGTGGATCTCGGGTGCGTGGAGAGGGTGCCCGCGGGCGAGCTCTTCGGGGCGGCGGTGTGGCAGATCGTGAAGGGCTGGAAGGCGCCCTTCAAGTCTGCGCTGAAGCTGGGGCTTCTGGAGCAGGCCGTGCGGGCGGGGAGGGAATCCCCCCCGCTGTGCGAGCGCTTCAAGGAGCGGGTGCTCGGAGGGGAGCGGGTCGACCCGTATCGGCTTCTCTTCGACGAGGTTCTGGAGCACTACAGGGCCCGAGGGGAAGCCGGTTCCGAGGACCTCCTGGCCCGGTGCTTCTACCTCAAGACCGGCATCCGCCTGGAACCGAAGCCGTGGTCCTCCGGGCGCCGGCTGACGGGCGACGAGGCGGTGCTGGCCGAGTACGTGGCCTCCTGGGGCTGGGGGGGGTCCCGCCTGCGGCACCTGAACGCCTATCACGGCTGGAAGTTCGAGTGGGTGCAGTCCTTGGCCCGGGAGGTAGACCGGTACTTCCTGCGCACGTACCAGCGCATCCGCGAGACCCTGGACGAGGGTGGGGAGACCCAGCGGATCACGTCTCGCGACCTCACGGTCCTGGGCCGTAAGCTCCAGGCCGTGTACCGGCGGGAACCCCACAAGGTGGAGGTTCTTCACCTCGTGGGGCGCGGCGTCGAGGAGCGGGCCGTGTCCTTGTATCAGGAGATGCTCCCGGACGGGGACGCTCCCTGGCGGCTCTTCCGAGGCCGGGTTACCCCGCTCACCGTGGACAGTCGTGAGAGGGACCTCTTGCGGGGTTCCCCGGATCCGCTGGAGCTCCTGGTGTGGGCCGCGCAGAACAAACTCTTGGGGGCGCGCACCCGGGTCTTCTGCCATGGCCTCGCAGGGGCGGGGCCGGCCGCAGATCTGGAGGCCCTGGCCCGGCGTCTCACCGAGTTCGTCAGGCTCACCGAGGAGAGCGACCCTACCCAGGAAGCCCTCGTGGCGGAGGCGGTGCCCACCCGCCTCCTGGTCGTCGCGAACCTGCTGGGCGAGGGAGGGGACGTGCGGGAGTTGGGGGCGGTCTACGCCACGAGCTGGGGAGAGACCTTCTACCGCCGCTGGGAAGGGCCGGATTCCTTGCGGGCGTTCGTCGAGGAGGTTCTGCTCTTCTTCCTCCTGCGGGTCCAGGGGCTCAAGAACGTCGAGGTGTTCGCCCCGCCGCGCAAGGTGGGGGCCATGCAGGGGTTCCACCGCCGTCTCCAGCGGGAGCTCGCCGCTGCCGCCGAGTTCCTGGGCGGAGCACGTTTCCCCGAGGGCCTGCGCCGACGTTTGGTGGGGGCTCCCGAGGCGGGCACCCACGTCCTGGACCGGAGGTCGCCGGGCGAGCTCCGGTACCGGGCTTTTCCCGACCGGGAGGGACTGGTACGCTTCCTCTCGGCAGTGGGTCCCCACACCCGGGTGGAGACCCTGGTGGAGAGCCTATCCCCCGAGCTGGCCCCCCTCAAGGCGGCCTTCGAGGCCTCGACCGCCGGGTTCCTCGACATCTTCGTCCTGGAGGAGGGGGGCCGGGAGACCCTCTTCGTGGTCGACGAGGTGGGCAATCTCTCGCAGTTCACCAGCCCGGCCGAGAGCGTTCCCTATGCCCTGGCCAGGCTGCTGGCCTTCCTAGAGGGAGTGGTGGAAGGGGTCGCCGCCCAGCCGGACAGCCCCCTGCGGGGCAAGAGCCTGGGCGAGGTCCTCCGGATCCACACGCTGCACCCCGGGGGCAGCTGCCGGGTCCATACGGACACCCACGAACACCTGAGGCGGGTGCGCTCCCTGGGGCTCAAGCCCGTGGGGCTGGTCATCGAGAGGACTGCGGGGGCCGGGTACAGGATCACCTGGGGCGGTCAGACCATCGAGAGCGACGTGGTGGACAACCCCCTCGCCGAGGCCCGGCGCCGCATCCGTGAGGCCCGCCGCTCCGGCCTGGGCTACGAGGTCTTCGTGACCCGGCTCTTCCTGGATGAGCGCTTCACCGCCGAACACTGCGGCCCCTTCGTCACCACGGGCCACTATCTCTTCTACAAGAAGGCCGTCGAGCAGCGGCTGGCGGGGTGATGGCCTCCTCGCCGAAGTGGGGTGAGGACGAGGCTAACCGCCAGCT
>CAZYJP010000103.1:1295-7272 GCA_964647795.1 uncultured Thermodesulfobacteriota bacterium | reverse complement strand
AATGATAGCGTGCCGATCAGCCGGCGGGTACGAGGGCCTCTGCAACGAGTTCCGCGACGTCCCGCGTGACCACGGCGTCCTGCATGTCCAGCGCCTTGAAGCCGTCGTCCAGCATGACGGCGCAGTACGGGCAGGCGGTGGCGACAACCCGCGGCGCCAGGTCGCGCGCCTGCTCGCAGCGGGCCAGGTTGATGCGTGAACCGAGATGTTCCTCCATCCACATGCGGCCCCCGCCGGCCCCGCAGCAGAACCCGTGCTCTCTCCTCCGTTCCAGCTCAGCCGGGCCCTGCCCCGTGGCCCTGGCCACCAGGGCACGGGGTTGGTCGTAGATGCCGTTGTGGCGGCCCAGGTAGCAGGAGTCGTGGATCGCGACGCGACCGGCGTCGCCCGGGGCACCGAGCTTGAGGCGGCCGTCCCGGGTCATCTCGTGGAGGAGCTCGGTGTAGTGCACGACCCGCGCCTTGAGCCCGTACTGGCGGTAGTCGTTCTGGAGGGTGGAGTAGCAGTGGGGGCAGTAGCAGACGATGTTTCTCACCCCACGTCGGGCGAAGGCCTCCACGTTCTCCCTGGCCAGGGAGTCGAAGGCGTACTCGTTGCCCAAACGCCGCTGGGAGTCTCCGCAGCAGCGTTCCTCCGCTCCCAGGATGGCGAAGCTCAGTCCGGCGGCCTTGAACAGCCGGGCGAGGGCGACGGCCACCTTGCGGCTTCGGCTGTCGAAGGAGCCGGCACAGCCCACGTAGAACAGGTACTCGGCGGTCTGCCCCTCCGGCAACTCCCCGAGCAGGCGAAGGTCCAGGCCCTTCGCCCACCGGCCCCGGTCCGCCGGGGGAAGCCCCCACGGGTTGGAACGCTGTTCCGTGGCCTCGAAGAATACGTTGAGCTCGGGTGGGAACTTGGCCAGGTTCTCCACCAGGTGGCGGCGCATCTGGATGATCTTGGGCACATGCTCGATGAACACCGGGCACACCCGCATGCAGGCACCGCAGGTCGTGCAGTCCCAGAGGGCGTCCTCTCCCACAGACCCCACGGCCAGGGAGTCCTTTTCCACGATCAGGGGCAGGAGGTCCTCGGCACGGCTGCCGTACCGAAGCTTCTCGACGTTGGCCAGGAGGTTCACCTTCCCGTCGTGGATCACGAGCCGGGGGTTCAGCGGCTTTCCCGTCGAGGTGGCCGGGCAGCTCTGGTTGCATCTGCCGCACTCGGTACACGAGAGGAAATCCAGGAGGTCCTTCCAGGAGAACCGGTCCACTTGCTCCGCACCGTAGACCTGCCCCGGGCCGAAGGTCTCCCGGGGCACGGTGCGTACCGGGTCGAAGGACCGGCAGAAGCAGTCCGGAATCGCCGTCAGGATGTGGAGGTGCTTGCTGTAGGGCAGGTAGTTGAGAAATCCCAAAAACGCCAGGGCGTGGAGCCACCAGAAGACCCGCCCGGCGGCGTGAAGGCCCTCACCGAACACCGAGGCCATGGCGGGGGCCACGAGCAGGCTCGTCAAGGGCATGAGGGTCCCTTTGGGGGCCTCGCCCAGGGCGATCTCGGCCCCATGGTACCCGTAGAAGAGGAACATCAGGAGGAAGACCAACCCCAGGACCACGAAGGCGTCGACGCTGCGGTACTCGATGTGCGGGGGTTTCACCACCAGGCGCCGGTGCAGGGCCACCCCCACACAGCCGATGACGAGGAGAGGCACAACGTCGAAGAGGAGCGTGAGCAGGGGGTAGAACACCGGACCGAAGAGGGTGAGGGAGAGATGCGGGAAGAGGCCGTTGAGGACGAAGCCCGCGTTGTCGAGCCCCAGGACCACGAACCCCCAGAAGAGGAAGAAGTGGTTCCTCCCGAACTTCTCCTCCATCACCCTCTTCTGCCCGAAACCGTACTCCAGTGCGGCCAACAGGCGCTTTTCCAGGCCGCCCCGGAGCCGGGGGTCGGGTTGCCTGCCCAGGCGAACGGCCCGCACCAGTCGCCGCAGAGACAGGGCGAAGGTGAAGAGCGCTCCGGTCAGGAGGATCGCGAAGACGGTACTCTCGGTCTGGGTCATGCCGCCCTCCCATACGACTGCACCGCACGGCGTCTCGGACGGGATAACGGGATCTGCGGGATCGTGGCTCGACCGCACACCTGAAGGGCCGCGCCTCCTGTCTCATCGGGAAACACAATCATCCTGTTCACCCCGTTATCCCGTCCAGGAAAGACTTTCCCTACGCCCCCTGCGCGATCTCGCGCAGCCTGCGGGTCAGCGCGGGGACCACCTCCAAGAGGTCGCCCACGATCCCGTAATGGGCAACCTCGAAGATGGGTGCGTCGCGGTCGCGGTTGACCGCGATGATGAGGTCCGCGTCCTGCATCCCCACCAGGTGTTGGATGGCCCCGGAGATCCCGCAAGCGATGTAGATCTTGGGGCGGACGGTCTTTCCCGTCTGGCCCACCTGGCGCTCGTATGGGATCCAGCCGGCGTCCACGGCGCTGCGGGAGCCGCTCACGCTGCCCCCGAGCACCTCGGCCAGTTCCTCCAGGACCCGGAAGTTCTCCCCGCCCTGCACGCCCCTTCCCCCCGAGACGAGCACCTCTGCGCCGGCGATATCCACGTGGCCGGCGCCGTGTTCGTCCCGCAGGACCTCGAGCACCTTGGCCCGCACCTCCCTCTCCTCGAGGCCCAAGGCCTCGCGGAGGAGCTCTCCCCCCGCGCCCTCCAGGCGTTCCGGCCGACGCATCACGTGGGGCCGCACCGAGGCCATCTGAGGGCGGTGGACCAGGTTCAGGATGGTGGCCATGATGTTGCCGCCGAAGGCGGGACGGGTCTGCTCCAGGAGCCGCCGCTCCACGTCCACGGTGAGCTCGGTGCAGTCGGCGGTGAGCCCGGTCTCGAGGGCGGTGGCCACGGCCCCGGCGAGGTCCCGCCCGAGGCCGGTTGCGCCCATGAGCACGACCTCGGGCCGGTGCTTGCGGATCAGATCCAGGGTGCCCTTGAGATACGGTTGGGTCCGGTAGTGCCGCAGCACCGGATCGTCCACCACGTAGACCCTTTGGGCCCCGTAGGCAAACGCCTCCGGGGCCAGGTGCTCGACCCCCTCGCCGAGGACGAAGGCGCCCAACTCCACCCCGAGCTCTCGCGCCAAGCCCGCGCCCGCCCCCAGGAGCTCCCAACTCACCGCCGCCGCCGCGCCGTCCTGCTGCTCCACGAACACCCACACGCCCCGGTAGCTCGGATCGGCTTGCGGGGCGGCTGCCTCTTCCGCCGCCTCCTCGGGATGCTCCTTCCACTCGCCTCGGCGCTTGAGCTCCTCGATGACCCGGAGCTCCTCCTCCGTGTGGAACATCTCCAGGGCTTCGACCGGGCAGATCTTCACGCAGCGGCGGCACCCGATGCACGTCTCGAGATCGATGACCGGCTCCCCCGCGGCATCGTAGGTGATGGCGTCCACCGGGCACTCGGGGGCACATCGACCGCAGGCAATGCACTTGCCGGGGAGCAGACGCGCCTTGCCCCGAGGCCGCTTGGGTCCGCCCTTGTCCTTCCGCTCGGCCATGGCCTCGGGCCTCCTCCCCTACACCGCGATCACGTCTCGCTCGATCAGCTTTCGGATGAGCTCCTGCACCGCGCCCTCCGGGTCGGCCTCGCCGTCGCCCACGATCTCGCCCAGCCTGCGCTCCGGGGCGAAGATGCGTTTGACGCTGGTGGGGGAGCCCTTGAGCCCGACCCGGTCCGCGGGCAGGCCGAGGACCCCGTTGTCCCACACGGGAATCTCCACCTCCTCGACTTCCAGCCGGCGGGGCACCGTTGGATAGCGGGGCTGGTTGATCTCCCGCACCACGCTCACCACGGCCGGCAGCGGGGAACGCACGACCTCCCGGCGGCCCTCCAGCTTGCGGCGCACCGTCAGGGTGCCGGCCTCGGGTGAAATCTCCAGGACCCGGTCCACCAGGGTGAGCTGACTCCACCCCAGGCGCGTCGCGATCCCCGGGCCCACCTGGGCGGTATCGCCGTCAATCGTCTGTTTGCCGCAAAGGACCAGATCGACCCGACCCCACTCCACCGCCGCCCGCCGGACCGCAGCGGCCAGGACGAGACTGGTGGCCAGGGTGTCGGCCCCCCCAAAAGCCCGATCCGAGACGAGGACCGCCCGGTCGACCCCGAGGGCGAGGCACCGCCGCAGGGTCAGGACCGAGTTGGGAGGGCCCATGGTGACCGCCACCACTTCGCAGCCGAACCGATCTCGCAGCCGCAGGGCTTCTTCCACGGCGTGGACATCGAAGGGATTGACGATGAACGGAACCCCCTCCCGGATGAGGGTCCCCGTCTCCGGGTTCACCTTGACCTGGGTGGTGTCGGGAACCTGCTTCACCGCGACGACCACTCGCTGAAGCCTACCGTTTCCACCGTACGCCATGGGCTCTCCGCTCCTCCGAGGGGTCATCGGAAGCAGTCCGCCGCGGGAACGCAGCGGGAGTGTAGCACGCGGCCCGTCCTCCACCAGGCGTGGGGACGGGCCGCGGTCGAACAGAAATTTTCCCGGAAGGCCGGGACGTTCGGAATCAACCCGAAGCCAGTCCGGACCCCGGCGGCCGGAGGAAACTCACCGTCCGGAGCTTCCCGGCACGGGGCGTCCCGAGGGGGGCTTAGTGGTCCACTCCGCAAGTACGCTGCCATTCGAGCGCCGCTGCATCCGCGTCTAACGCGTTGTTCGTCGGGCGAATACTGCCCCGGTATTCTCCCTCCTCACGCCTTGCAGCCGCGGCGCATCGGCGCTCTCGGTGCGTCACCGTATTTGCGGAGCGGACCACTTAGCCGTAACTGTGGAGCCCCGAGAGGACAAAGTTGACGCCCCAGTACGTGAACATGGTGGCGGCGAAGCCCACGATCGACAGCCACGCGAGGCGATTCCCCTTCCACCCGGCCGTGAAGCGCGCATGAAGGAACGCGGCGTACACGAACCACGTGATCAGCGACCAGGTCTCCTTGGGGTCCCAGCTCCAATACGTGCCCCACGCGTAATTCGCCCAGATCGCGCCGGTCAGGATGCCCAGGGTGAGGAAGGGGAATCCCAGGGCGATGGCCCGGTAGGAGACGTCGTCCAGGATCTTCCGGGGGGGCACCGGCCCGTCCGCTCCATCGCCTCGAAAGAGGTAGACGATACTCACCGCGAAGGAGACGGCAAACCCCGCGTAGCCGATGAAGCACGTAACCACGTGGGCCGTGAGCCAATTGGACTGGAGAGCGGGGACCAGCGGTGCCAGGTCCGAAGAGATGCGAGGGTTCAGGGAGACGATCGCGATGGCGAGGGCGCCGAGCGGGGCCACGAACGCCCCCAGGGTCCGAATGCCGTACTTCCACTCGAACAGGAGGTAGACGAGCACGATGCACCAGGCGAAGAAGACCTTGGACTCGTACATATTGGAGAGGGGCATGTAGGCGTAGCCCATCTGGTGGCTCTCCAGGTACCTCACCACGAAGGCCCCGGTGTTCACCAGGAATCCGGCCAGAAGGGTTGCCGTGGCCGCGAGCCCCACCGATCGGTTCTGTCGGGTCGCCAGGTAGAGCGCGTAGAGCACGCTCGCCACGAGGTAGAGCACCATGCTGAGGTTGAAGAGGGTGACGTTCATCGTTGGGCAGTCCTTTCCAGGGTCATCGCGCCGGAACGGGTCACGGCCGGCGGGGGAATCCGGTCCTCCCGACAGCGGTCTGAACGCCCAAGGGGCCTCCTGACGGCAGGGGTAAGGGAGGGGCTCCGCCGCGCGGGGAAGACTCGCTCGGAGGGAAGCATCGCACAGTGTAGAGAGGCGTTGCGCGTCAGGTCAAATGAGAACCGTCTCATGAGCCGCCCCCGGCGCTCAGCAACACCCCCCGGAATCGCAGCCGCAGGTCGGCGGCCCGCCCGTGATCCATCCCTTGATGATCGCGCTGGCGCACCCCACGACGACCGCCACCTACAGCCCACGGGCCGCGACACCACCCAGGTAGCGGACGCCTTCCATTCTGCCT
>CAZYJP010000103.1:0-1285 GCA_964647795.1 uncultured Thermodesulfobacteriota bacterium | reverse complement strand
CGCTGGCGCACCCCACGCCGGCCGCCACCGAGAGCGCCCGGACCGGGCAGTTCCGCGCACAGGCGCCGCACTCCATGCAGGCGTCGCGGTCCAGGACCCTGGCCTTTCCCTCCTCCACGGAGAACACCCCGTGGGGGCAGACGACCTGGCACAGCCCGCACCCCACGCAGACCGCCTCGTCCAGTCTAAGGGTCGCCACACCACCCAGGTACCGAAAGCCTTCCATTCTGCCTACCTCCGCAACACCCCATTCAGAACGCCGACGCGAACCAAAGGACCCCGGCCAGGACGGCGGCGCCCGCCTGCCAGGGAAGAGCCCGGCGCATCTCCCTCTCCACACCGGACGGGGAAGTGAAGGGAGTCGATCCGGTGAAATTCATGGCCACGTAGGAAGACCCCGCGGAGACGCCCAGCAGGAGCGCCAGGAATCCGAACCCGCCCGGGAACCCGGCGCCCAAGGCGCCCACCAGGGCGACGGCAGCCCCCACCACGGCTCCCTTCGCGGAGAAGGCCCTCCATGGCAGCACCGGGAGAAGCAGCGGGGTGACCACCGCTCCGGCGACCAGGGCGGCGCCCAGGGCCGCGAGCCCGGCAGACCCTCGGTGCCACGCCGCCGAGAGAGAGAAGAAGTCGGGCCCGAAGCCGGCGAGGGCGACCACGGCCAAGGCCACCCAAGCGGACGGCTTGAGCATCGTGACGAGCTCTACGGGGGTGAGGACGAGCCTTTCCATCGCCGTGAACGTCACCGAGCGCATGTCCGGGGCGGCCTCCATGCCCGCCGCCAGGAATCGGGGAATGTCCTGGGAACGCACCGGCCCGTACACCACCGAAAAACCGCACCCCTTCCGGACCTCGTGGGCCGACACCCCGGGAGCCCCGAGCTGCGGCAGGAGGAGCCAGCGGTGCGACACCACCTCCCCCAAGCCCGCGGCCTTCACACGGCGGATCAGCTCGGTCGTGCCGAAGGTTCCCTTGCCGGCCGCGCACCACACGTTGATGCCGTGGGTCTCGAGCACCAGGATCCAGGCGTCGAGCCCGGCCACGTCTCGGCGTACGGCGTCGAAGGTCATCTTGTAGTTGGCCGTGACCAACACCGGGGACGCCTCGTCCGGCCGCCCCGCGGCGTAGAGGCCGGGCGCCAGCCGGTAGCGGTCCCTGCCGATCCCCCATCGCATCTGCCACCGCCCGAGGACGTCCGCGCGGTCGAGGCGGGTCCTCACCCAGGGCACGCGACCGGCGGGGATCTCTACCCAGCCCTCCACGAAGGGCCAGAGCCGGTAGCCCG
>CAZYJP010000102.1:0-7298 GCA_964647795.1 uncultured Thermodesulfobacteriota bacterium | reverse complement strand
AACCGCTGGGCGAGTCGGTGGTGATGGCGGGTTCGGGGAGCGTCGACCTGTGGCTGCGGTCGACCGCCGCCGATGGGGTTCCGGCTCTCCTCGTGAATGCTCGCCTCTCGGACCGGGCCTTCCCCCGCTACCGCCGTTTGGGGCGACTGCTCGCTCCCTTCCTGGGCAGCTTCCGGATGGTTCTGGCCCAGTCGGAGGAGGACGCCCGCCGCTTCGCGGAGATCGGGGTGCCCCGGGACCGGGTAACCGTGGGGGGCAACCTCAAGTACGACCTCCCGTCCCCGGATCCTTCCGAAGCGCCGGTCCGCGCCCTTCGGAGGAGCAGCGCCGGGGGATGGAGGGTCGTGGTGGCCGGATCCACACATCCGGGGGAAGAGGCCGCCCTCCTCCAGGCTGTGGGAACTTTGGTCGCCCAGGACCACCTTCGGGTCGGGCTCGTGCTGGCGCCCCGCCACTTGGAGCGGTTGCCCGAGGTGGAGGCGGAGGTGAAGGCTGCCGGGAGGGCCCCCCGCCGCTGGAGCGCCCTGGAGGAGCCCCTGGAGGCCGGCGTGCTTCGGGCCTTCGAGGCGGGGCAGGTGCTGCTGGTAGATCGGTACGGCCTTCTGGGCGGGCTGTACGGCGGAGCGGAGTGCTGTTTCGTGGGCGGGAGCCTCGTGCCGGTGGGGGGGCACAATCTGCTGGAGCCTCTCAACTGGGGGACTCCCGTGGTCTTCGGCCCGCATACCCACAACGCCCGGGAGGTGCGCGACGAGGTGCTTCGACGGGGCCTGGGGGCTGAAGTGGCGGACGTGGAGGGGTTGGAGCGCTCCCTCGCGCACTACCTGGCCGACGGGGAGGCTCGGGCAGCGGTGCGCAGGGGCGCCATCAAACTCTTCTCGGAGAACCGCGGAGCCGTGAATCGGGCGCTCGACGCGCTGGTGCGTCTGGGTGCCCTGGCGGGCCAGCAGACCGGGGGCGGCCGGTGAGCGGGCTGCACTTCTGGGTGCGGGACCTCCTCTCGCGCCGGGCGGTGGGCTGGGCCGCCGGGGTGCTCTTCCTTCCCCTCTCCGTGCCTGCCTGGGCCTACGGCAGGATACAGGCACTCCGGCGCGCTGCGTACGGCCGGGGGCTGCTGCGCTCCGAGCATCCCGGGGTACCCGTGATCTCGGTGGGGAACCTCGCTGCAGGAGGCACGGGGAAGACCCCGTGCGTCGAGACCATCTGTCGAGTGCTGCTCGAGGCGGGTCTCAGGCCGGCAGTGCTCTCCCGGGGGTACAAGGGGAGCCTCCAGGGTGCGGCCGGGGTGGTCTCCGACGGGTCACAGGTCCGTCTGTCGCCGGAAGCGGCCGGGGACGAACCCGTGCTCCTGGCGCGGCGCCTGCCGGGGGTGCCGGTCCTTGTGGGTCGAGACCGGCGGGAGACCGCCCGCCTGGCGGTGAGACGTTTCGGGGCCCAGGTGCTCGTCCTGGACGACGGGTTTCAACACCTGAGCCTGGCCCGGGACCTGGATGTGGTGCTCCTCGATGCCCGGCGCCCCTTCGGGAACGGGCACTGCCTTCCCCGGGGGCTGCTGCGGGAGAGCCCTGCGGCGCTGGCCGGGGCGGACCTGGTGCTCCTCACCCGGACCCGCCGTGCCGATTCCCAGCGGTCGGAAGCCGTGGCCGCCGAGGTCCGGCGGCACAACCCCTCGGTGCCCGTCCTGCCCACCGCCCATTCTCCCTTGGCCCTGGTGGATCTGACCACCGGCGAGGCCGGGCCCCTGGAGCCCCTCCGGGGCCTCAAGGTCCTCGCCTTCGCCGGCATCGGAACCCCCGAGGCCTTCTTCCGGGAACTCGGGGACCTGGGCGCCAGGGTGCTTCAGGCGGTCCCCTTCCCCGATCATCACCGGTACACCCCGGCCGACGTGGAGCAGGTCATAAACTGGGCCCGACTCATGAACGCGCAGGCGCTGGTCACCACGGAGAAAGACGGCGTGCGCCTCCTGCCCTACCTGCCGCTCTCCCTGCCGGTGTTGGCCCTGCGAATCGAGATGGCGGTGCTGGACCGCCCGGAGGAATTTCGGGACCGGATTTTGGCTGTGGCCGAGGGGTGACCCGGGGAGGAATCTAGCCCGTGGACGTGATCACGACCCACGTGAATGCCGACTTCGACAGCCTGGGGGCCATGGTGGGGGCGAAGAAGCTCTACCCGGAGGCGGTGCTGGCGTTTCCCGGCGCGCAGGAGAAGACGCTTCGCCAGTTCCTGGTGGAGTCGACCCTGTATGCCATCGACGTGGTGAAGGCCAAGAACGTGGACCTGGACGCGGTCCGGCGCCTTATCCTGGTGGATGTGGCCCAGGCGGAACGCATCGGGCGGTTCGGCCCTCTGGTGGGGAGGCCGGGGGTGGAGCTGCACGTGTACGACCACCACCCGCCGACTCCCGAGGATGTGCGACCGGACGTCGCGCACATCGACCGCGTGGGGGCTGCGACGACGCTCCTGGTGGAGCTCCTCCGGGAGCGTCGGATCCCGGTGCAGCCCGACGAGGCGACCCTGATGATCCTCGGAATCTACGAGGACACCGGGTGTCTCACCTTCGGCTCCACCACCCCCCGGGATCTGGAAGCCGCCGCCTGGCTCCTGGGCCAGGGGGCAGACGTGACCGCGGTGACCTCGGTGATCACCCCGGAGCTCACCGTGGAGCAGGTGAGCCTCCTGGACGACCTCCTCCGCTCCCGGACGGTCCACCGGGTCCACGGCGTCGAGGTGGTCGTGGCCGAGGCGAGCACCGACCAGTACGTGGGCGACCTCGCCGTGCTGGCCCACAAGATCCGAGACATGGAGAACCACGACGCCCTGGTGCTCCTGGTGCGCATGGAGGACCGGGTTCAGCTCGTGGCCCGCAACCGGGTGCCCGAGGTGGACATGGCCCGGCTCGCCCGGGAGTTCGGGGGCGGCGGGCACCCGGAGGCCGCGTCGGCGACGATCCGGGATCTCACCCTGGTGCAGGCCCGGGAGAAGCTCCTAGCGGTTCTGCCGCAGGCGGTGCGGCCTCCCACCACGGCTCGGGACATCTGGAGCACGCCCGTCAAAGAGGTCCCCGCGGGCACCTCCCTCGCCGAGGCGGGACGGCTCCTCGACCGTTATCACATCAACGCCATGCCCGTGCTCAAGGACCGGCGCCTGGTGGGGATCGTCACCCGTCTCCTGGTGGGGCGTGCGCTGCAGCACGGACTCCTCGACGTGCCCGTGGACGACTACATGGTGACCGAGTTCGCCACCGTATCGCCCTCGGCCTCCCTGGACCGACTTCGGGAGCTCATCATCTGGGGGAACCAGCGGTTTCTCCCCGTCGTGGAGGACGGCCGACTCCTGGGCGCGGTGACCCGTACCGACCTCTTGCGGGCGATGGAGGGTTTCGAGAAGGGCAACCCCCTCGAGGTTCCTTCCGAGCCCCAGGAACGCTTCGCGGGGAGGCTCCTGGAAGAGCGCCTCCCCCCGGTGGTGGTGGAGCGCCTCCGGCAGATGGGCCAGGCGGCTGACGACGCGGGGATGAAGGCATACCTCGTGGGCGGGATCGTCCGGGACCTGCTCCTGCGGCGTGACAACCTCGACGTGGACGTGGTGGTGGAGGGGGACGGGATTGCCCTGGCCACCGAGGTCGCCCGGCGCTGGGGCGCGAAGGTCCGGGCTCATTGGGTCTTCGGCACGGCCACCGTCATCACCCCCGACGGGCTTCGCATCGACGTCGCGACGGCCCGCACCGAGTACTATCCCAGACCGGCCAGCCTCCCCACGGTGGAGTGGTCGAGCCTCAAGCTTGACCTCTACCGGCGGGACTTCACGGTGAACACCCTGGCGCTCCGGCTCGCGCCCGGGCGGTTCGGCGAGGTGATCGACTTCTTCGGGAGCCTTCGGGACCTGAAGGAGGGGACGGTCCGAATCCTCCACAATCTCTCCTTCGTGGAAGACCCGACCCGCGTGCTCCGGGCGCTGCGCTTCCAGCTGCGCTTCCGTTTCCGCCTGGGCCGCCAGACCCAGAAGCTCCTTCGGAGTGCCGTCCGGACGGGGTTCCTTGCCCAGGCCCGGGGCCGGCGGCTCTTCCACGAGTGGGTGCACCTGATGGAGGAGGCCGACCCGGTCGAGGCCCTCGACGCCCTGGACGAGCACGGGATCCTCGACGCCATTCACCCCAGCCTGCGCCTCAGCCCGAAGAGCCGGGAGCTCCTGGAGCGGGTCAAGGGGGTGATCACCTGGTTCGAGCTCCTGTACCTGGACACGCCGCTGTGCCGGTGGATGGTGTACCTGCTGGGCCTCTTCGATGCGCTCGACGAGGCCGGCGTGGAGGGGCTGTTCCGGGCCTTCGGGGTGGCCGACCGGGAGGGGCGCGACCTGCTTCATAACCGACGGGCCGGCTACCGCGCCCTGCTGGAGCTACGGGAAGAGCTCACACGGGGGGAGCCCCGCAACAGCCGAGTGCATGATATCCTGGTCCCGTGCCGGCCCGAGACCCTGCTCTTCCTCATGGCGAAGACCCAGGACGACGCCAAGCGCCGGCTCATCAGCCGCTACTACACCCAGCTGGCCCAGATGAAACCCGTCATGGGCGGGCGGGACCTGAGGGACCTGGGGATCCCGCCCGGCGCCGTCTACCGCCAGATCCTGGACGGCCTGCTCCGCGCCCGCCTGGACGGCGAGGTAGCCACCCGCGAGGAGGAAGTGGAGTGGGTTAAGCTCAGGTTTTCCCCCCCTTGACCCACCACTCGGATTCCTTGTCGAACCACCAGGCGGAGGAGTCGCCTTCCAGAATGCGCAGGGCCAGGTCCCGAGCGGTGTCGGTCTTGAGGCGGCGCAGGGTGAAGGGGATCCACTCCTCGGCATTCTTGTTGCCCACGTCCTGGTGCTCCTTGAGTTGGAGGAGCATCTCCAGGTTGTCGGCGTCCTTCACCAGCAAGGCCTCGGGGCTCGCCTGGGCCCGAAACTCCGCGCACAGGGACCGGATCTCCTCCCCGAAGGGAAGGGCCCGGGTCATGTCCTCCGTGGCCCGTTCCTCGTCCACGGTCACGTACTTCTGGTTCATGTAGTTGAGGTCGCCGGTGCGCCCCTCGGCGAGGTCGTGGAAGAGCGCCATGCAGACCACCCGGTCCGCATCCGCGTCGCCCGCGAGGCGGGCCAGCACGTAGGCGATCATCGTGGTGCGAAAGATGTGCTCGGCGACGCTCTCCTGACCCGACCCGAGAAACTGCCAGCCGGTGCGGGGGGTGCGCTTGAGCATCCCCATCTCGAAGAGGAAGTTGGCGATGCGATCCATGGGTTTTCCTGGGTGATGCGGGGAGCCTGGGGGCGGTGCCGGAGTGTACGGCAGCGCTCCGCGCCGTGTAAAGCTCTCCGGGCCGTCCTTGACGCCCCGGAGGGGTTCCCGTATACAGGAAGTGCCGTCTTCAGGGGGCCCCCATGACCAGTCCAGGCAAGAACCTTCCGGAGATCCTCGCCCGGGTGTCGCACCCGGAGCTCCCCTGGGCAATGGAGTGCGTGTTCCAGACCTTCAACGAGATCATCCGGATCGACCCCTCCCAATCCTGGCGCAAGATCCTCTACGACGCCTCCCGAATCATCGTGGAGTTCCTCGGTGCCCAGGCGGCTTCGATCCGGCTGCACGAGCCCCACTTGAATCAGATGGTCTCTTTCGGTTCGTACCACTACGACGAGAGCCACCGGGAGGCCGCGATTCCCTTCGACGAGAGCATCGCGGGCCGCGTGGTGGCCACGCAGAAGAGTTATCAGGTCTCGGACATCGCAGCGAGCCCCGCGTACAAGGACAAGTCGGTCCTGGAACAGGGACTGCGGTCCCTCTTGACGGTTCCCCTCATCATCCCCCGGTTCATGGAGCAGGGGGACGACATCCGCGGCGCCATCCACATCTACTACGGGGAAGCCCCCCGGGTGTTCTCGAGCCTGGAGGTGGCCACGGCCGAGATCATGGCCCAGCGTCTCAGCTACGTGATCGCACGGAAGCGGATCCTGGATCTGCGGCGGATGAACCAGAAGAAGGAGTGGCTGGTCGAGAAGATCTTCTCCAAGCTCTCCCTGGACCGCGGCATCAAGATGAAAGACCTCTTCCGGCTGATGGTGGAGGAACTGCAGGACATCATCAAGGTTCAGAGCTGTTCCCTCTTCGTGGTGGGCGACGGGGGCACGTCCGCCGCCCTGGAGAGCGGCTGGCCGGAGCAAGGCGGGTACCACACCGTGGGCAAGGTCTTCCGGGTGGACGAGCACCCCTACCTGCGTGCCGTGATTCGGCAGGACCACCCCCTGGGCGACTTCGAGAACGAGAGGATGTACCCCTCCTACCTGCTGGTCAAGAACCCCCATGCGAGCTATCTCGTCACCGAGAACCTGCGCCGCTTCGCCAGCGACCACGACATCAACTCCATCCTCTACGTTCCCCTGCGGATCGGCGATCGGGTCAACTACGTGCTGGTCTTCGACGCGGTGGAACGGCGGCGGTTTTTCTCGGACGAGGAGATCGAGATCCTGACCTTCTTCGGGAAGCAGATCACCCAGGCCCTGGAGATCGAACGGCTCGACGACATCCTCCACGACTTCAAGAATCCGGCCATCGCGATCGCCGGCTTCTCCCGCCGGGTCCGCCGGATGCTGGAGCAGGGCGTCGACCGCCGGGAAGAGATGCTCCGGCACCTGGACGTGGTGATCCACGAGGGGACGCGGCTCCAGGAGATGGCCATGAGCCTCTACCCCATGGCCCGTCCGGAGGAAATGGACCTCTCCGAGGTCGTTCGGGGCCGGTTCCTTATCAACGAGGAGGCGATTCGGGAGCAGAAGCGGGCGGGCATCCGGCTCGACGCGACCGGCCTCGCCCCGGGGCTCCGGGTCCGCACCTGGAGGCTCGCGCTGGAGCGGGTCCTGGACAACCTGCTCAACAACGCCACCAAGGCGATCCCGCCGGCGGGGGGGAGCCTCGCGGTGCGCGCCTTTGCCCAGGAGGGCATGGCCCGCCTGGAGATCACGAACAGCGGCCGGATCCCCCAGGAGGAGATCACGCGGCTCCTCTCCGCGGACGTGGCAGGGCGCGGTCTGAACATCGTATACCGCTTCGTGCACTCCATGGGCGGGCAGGTGGACGTTCAGACAGACGAGTCCCGCGACACCACGGCCTTCCGCATCTCTCTCCCCCTGGTCGAGCCCGAATGACCCCACGGTCCTCGGATCGGCTGGTGGGTGCCTTGGCCGAGGACGGGGGGCTCCTGGTGCGGGCGGCCGTAACCACCGCGCTGTGCGAGGAGGGGCGCCGGGCCCATGCCACCTCGCCCACCGCCACC
>CAZYJP010000101.1:0-7357 GCA_964647795.1 uncultured Thermodesulfobacteriota bacterium | reverse complement strand
TCGAGGCCCTGAAGACGGTTCCGTCAACCCTTGCGGCCGGCGAGGAGGCGGTCCCCGAGCCGGTGGCGGAGGCCCCGACCCCCGAGAGTCCAGCCGCGGAGCTGGAAACCCGTGAGGTGCCGGCCGAAGGGCCAGCCGAGGCGGCGGAACCCGCCCCCCCTCCGGAAGCCCAGGAGTCCCCGGAGCCGGCCAAGGACGAATTCGGCCTGAAGGTGGTGCGTTTCATCCACCCGCCCCCGGAGGAGAAGGGACCTGCGGCCGCCCCGGTCTACCACATGAACAAGCAGGAGCGGGAGGCCACGCGGGCCGCCCGCAAGTCCAAGAAGAAGAAGGGGCGCAGAGAGGCCCCGGCCGCGAAGCCCGAGCTCCTTCGGGCACCCCAGCGCACCCAGATCACGGTTCCCAAGGCCAGCAAGCGGCGCATCCGGATCAGCGAGGTGATCGCCCTCTCGGATCTCTCCCAGCGCATGGGGGTCAAGGCCACCGATCTCATCAAGAAGCTCATGTCCCTGGGCGTGCTGGCGACCATCAACCAGACCGTCGACGCCGACACTGCCGCTCTGGTTGCCGCCGAGTTCGGCTACGAGGTGGAGAACATCGCCATCGCCGAGGAGGAGATCCTGGCCCGCTCGGATGACCGCCCCGAGGAGTTGGAATCCCGGCCCCCGGTGGTGACGGTGATGGGTCACGTGGACCACGGGAAGACCTCGCTCCTGGACACGATTCGCAAGACACGCGTCGCTTCGGGCGAGGCCGGGGGCATCACCCAGCACATCGGCGCCTACGCGGTGGAGACCTCCCGGGGTCCTCTGGTCTTCCTCGATACGCCGGGCCACGAGGCCTTCACGGCTCTGCGGGCACGCGGCGCGAAATTGACGGACATCACGGTGCTCGTGGTGGCAGCAGACGATGGGATCATGCCCCAGACCGTGGAGGCCATCGACCACTCCAAGGCCGCCAAGGTGCCGATCATCGTGGCCGTGAACAAGATGGACAAGCCGGAGGCCGATCCGGATCGCGTGAAACGGGGCCTCACCGAGCACGGCCTCGTACCCGAGGACTGGGGCGGCGACATCATTTGCGTGCCCGTCTCCGCAAAGAAGGGTACCGGCATCGACCAACTCCTGGAGATGATCGCCCTCCAGGCCGAGATCATGGAGCTCACCGCCAACCCCAAGCGGCCGGCGCGGGGCACCGTGATCGAGGCCCGCATCGACCGGGGCCGCGGCCCCGTGGCCACGGTGCTCGTGCAGGAGGGCACCCTGAAGGTGGGAGACATCCTCCTGGCAGGGTTCAATTCCGGCCGCATCCGCGCTCTCACCAACGACCAAGGGAAGCGGGTCAAAGAGGCCGGTCCGAGCACTCCGGTGGAGGTCACGGGGCTCGACGGGGTGCCCACCGCAGGGCAAGCCTTCCTCGTGGTGGACAGCGAACGCGCCGCCCGGGAGGTCGCGGGGAAGAGGGCCGAGAAGAGCCGCGAAGAAGATATGGCCAAGGCGCGGAAGGTCACCCTGGCCGATCTGCACACCCGGATCGCGGAAGGTGAGATCAAGGAGCTGCCGGTCATCATCAAGGCCGACGTGCAGGGGTCCGTGGAGGCCCTCACCCAGGCCCTCGAGAAGATCGCAACCTCCGAGGTCAAGATCCGCGTGATTCACGGCGCCGTGGGAGGGATCACGGAGAACGACGTGAACCTCGCGAACGCCTCCCAGGCAATCATCGTGGGCTTCAACGTTCGCCCCGAGGCCAAGGCCTCTGCCATCGCCGACCAGGTCGGCGTGGACGTACGCCTTTACAATGTCATCTACGACGCCACCGACGACCTCCGGAAGGCCTTGGGCGGACTGCTGGCCCCGACTCGCCAGGAGCGCGTGCTGGGACGGGCCGAAGTGCGCCAGACCTTCAAGATTCCCAAGGCCGGAACCGTCGCGGGGTGCTTCATCACCCAGGGTGTTGCCCAGCGCAACGCCCGCCTGCGGTTGCTCCGCGACAGCGTGGTGATCTACACTGGGGAGCTCGCCAGCCTGAAGCGGTTCAAGGACGACGTCCGGGAGGTGCGAGAAGGGTTCGAGTGCGGCCTCTCGATCCAGAACTACAACGACGTCAAGGAGGGCGACGTGCTCGAGTTCTACGTGGTCGAGGAGATCGAGCGGACGCTGTAGGGACAGCCGGCCGGAGGAGAGCGCCATGGTCGTGGGCGTGGGCACGGTCGATCTCCACCTCGCGGGGGTTCAGAGCCTCAAGGAGAAACGCGGGGTCGTCCGGCGGGTGGTGGAGCGCACCCGCAACCGCTTCCCGGTGAGCGTGGCCGAGGTCGACAGCATGGACCTGCATCAGAAGGCCACCATCGGCTTCGCCGTCGTGACCAATGACGCCCGCCTGGCCGACTCCATCCTCAACAAGGTGGTCGACTACGTCGAGGAGCTCCACCTGGCCGAGGTCACCCGCGCGGACCTGGAGATACTTCACGTCTGAGAGCCCGCCCGGCAAGGCCAGCAACACCCCGCCTCTTTCCGGGATGGGGTTCTCGCACAGTGACCGAGCAGGACGCACAGTGGACACCAAGAGAGCACAGCGGGTTGCCGACAGCCTTCTCCACGAAGTGGCCCAGATCCTCCAGAAGGACGTGAAGGACCCCCGCATCGGCTTCGTCACCCTGACCGGGGCCACCGTCTCCCCGGACCTGCGGGTGGCCAAGATCTATTACACCGTCCTTGGAGAGGAGCAGACCCGCACGGCGAGTGCCCAGGGGCTCGCGAGCGCACGGTCCTTCATTCGCCGCGAGGTCGGCCAGCGCCTGAGGCTCCGCGTCGTGCCCGACGTCCGGTTCCTGTACGACGACTCTCTGGCTCAGACACTGCACCTGCAGGAGATCCTCGAGGACCTCTCCCATGGCTCGAAAGAACCCGATCGCTGACGTTCGCCAAGCGCTCCTGTCGGGCCGCCGCTTCCTCCTCGTCTCCCACCGGAACCCGGACGGCGACGCCATCGGCTCGTGCCTGGCCCTGGCCTCGGGCCTCTCGGCCCTGGGCAAGCACTGCGACGTCCTCAACGCCGACGGCGTGCCCGCCAATCTCGCCTGGCTCCCCCTGGCCGAACGGGTCCACCTGACCCCCGACGAGGGGGTGGACTACGATCGGGTGGTCCTCCTGGACTGCGGCACCGCCGATCGGACCGGTTTCGGCGAGGCACTCTTCGGGCCGGGCCGCCTGATCGTGAACATCGACCACCATCCCGGCAACGGCCATTTCGGCGCGGCCAACCTCGTCGACCCGGAGGCATGCGCCACGGCCGAGCTCGTCTACGAGGTCCTCCAGGCGCTCCCTGCCCCCATCGGCTACGGGGCCGCCACCGCGATCTACACCGCCATCCTCACGGACACGGGGTGCTTCCGTTTCTCCAACACCAACTCCCGGGCCTTCGAGATCGCCTCACGCATGGTGGGCAAGGGCGTGGACGCCGCCGGAGTGTCGCAGATGGTCTTCGATCAGCAGCCCGTGGCCAGGCTGCGGCTCCTGAGCCAGGTCCTGGAGACCCTGGACCTGTCTCCCCGCGACAAGGCCGCCAGCGTGGCGGCGACCCTGGGGATGCTGCGGGAGACGCAGGCCGGAGTGGAGGACGTGGAGGGCTTCGTGAACTACCCTCGCTCCATCTGCGGTGTCGAGGTGGGGCTATTCTTCCGAGAGGAGTCGCCGGGCCGGTACCGGGTTGCGCTGCGCTCCAAAGGAAGGGTGGACGTCTCGCGGATCGCCCGGGAGCTGGGGGGGGGAGGCCACCACAACGCCTCCGGCGCCACGGTGGAGGGCAACCTCGAAGAGCTCAAGCGCCGCCTCTTCCGGCGGGTGGAGGAAGCTCTCGACGAAGAACTGCTCCAGAGGCGCGAGGCCGGCTGACCCGTGTCCTCCGAGCCCTGGGGCCTCCTGGTCCTGGACAAACCCTCGGGCATCACCTCCCATACCGCGGTCCAGCGGGTGAGGCGCGCCCTGGGGATCGGCCGGGCCGGCCACGCCGGCACCCTCGATCCCCTGGCCACCGGCGTGCTCCTGGTGGGATTGGGCCGGGCCACCCGACTCCTGGAGTACCTGACGGGGCACGAGAAAGTGTACCGGGCCCGGGTCCGGCTGGGCGAACGGCGAGACACCCTGGACCGGGAAGGGGAGCTCTTGGAGAGCGTACCCGTGCCCGCCCTCGGCCCGACCGAGCTCGAGGAGGCCCTGGCCCGCTGGAGGGGCACCCAGGTCCAGATCCCCCCGGTGTACAGCGCAGTGAAGGTCCGGGGCGTGCCCCTGCACCGGAGGGCGCGTCGGGGGGAGGACGTCTCGGCCCCTCCCCGCACGGTGCAGATCCGGGAACTGGACCTCCTGGAGCGTCAGGGCCCGGACCTGGTGCTTCGGATCACCTGTTCGGCAGGCACCTACGTGAGGTCCCTCGCCCGGGATCTGGGGGAGGCCCTGGGGACCGCCGCCACCCTCTGGGAACTGACCCGCACCCGCTCGGGCCCCTTCGGCCTGGAGCACGCCCGTTCCCTGGACGAGGTGCAGGCGGAGGGTGCAGGCGCCTGGTCCTGGGTTCTTCCGGCCGAGCGCATGGTCGAGGCGCTTCCCCGGCTGACGGTCTCCGCCGAGGATGCGGCCGCGGTCTCCCGGGGGCGCGCCCTTCCCCAGAGCTTCGACGAGGGCGCATCCGTGGCCCTCTTCGACGGGGCGGGGAGCCTGGTGGCGGTGGCCCGTGGCCTGGGGGAAGGACTCCGGCCGCTGAAGGTGTTCCGGGACCAGGGCTAGGTCCTTTACCGGGCAGCCCGAATTGTGTTAGAAAAGTCGATCATTCGGCGCTCCGGCGGCCCGTTCGCCCCCCGGACCTGCCCTGGCAGACGGACGAGAGAAGCGAGGAGGATAGACGACATGGTGATGACCCCGGAAAAGAAGCAGGAAGTGATCGACCAGTACCGGATTCACGAGAAGGACACGGGTTCTCCGGAGGTCCAGATCGCTCTGTTGAGCGAGCGGATCAGTTACCTGACCGAACATTTCAAGCTCCACAAGAAGGATCACTCCTCCCGCCGCGGCCTGCTCAAGCTGGTGGGCCAGCGCCGCCGCCTGCTCGACTACCTGAAGAGCAGCGATGTCGAGCGCTACCGGACGGTGATCGATCGGCTCGGCATCCGCAAGTAATTTGGTCTTCGTCCGGCTTCCGGGCCGGTTCATCCAACCCAAGACGGGAGAGTGCTGCATTGTTCGATGTGAAGACCGCGACATTGGAGGTGGGGGGGAAGACCCTCACGCTGGAGACAGGCCGCATGGCGCGCCAGGCCCACGGCGCCGTTCTCGTGACCTACGGGGAGACCGCCGTCCTCGTCACGGCCGTTGCCGAAGCCGAAGGGCGGGAGGGGATCGACTTCTTTCCCCTCACGGTAAACTTCCAGACCAAGACCTTCGCCGCCGGGAAGATCCCCGGTGGATTCTTCAAGCGGGAGGGCCGTCCCCCCGACTCAGACACCCTGACCTCCAGGCTCATCGACCGCCCGATCCGCCCGTTGTTCCCCAAGGGCTTCACGAGCGAGACCCAGGTCATCGCCACGGTGGTCTCCCACGACACCGAGAACATACCGGACGTGGTGGCGCTGGTAGGGGCTTCGGCCGCCCTCTCCATCTCGGACATCCCCTTCCACGGCCCCATCGCCGGGGTCCGGATCGGTCACGTGGACGGCTCGTTCGTCGTCAACCCGACCCTCAAGCAGCTCGAGACGAGCCGCCTGAATCTCATCATCGCCGGCACGAAGGACGCCGTGACCATGGTGGAGAGCGGCTCCAAGATGCTCAGCGAAGAGGAGATGCTCGAGGCCATCGAGCTCGGCCACGCAGAGATCAAGCGCCTGGTGGAACTGCAGGAGGAGTTCGCCCGGGTCGCCGGCAAACCGAAGCGTGACGTCCCCGCCGCTCCGGAGACGGACTCGGCGGTGCAGGACAAGGCGGCCGCCTGCTTCGCCGACCTCGGGGCCAAAGCCTACCAGGAGCGAGACAAGAAGGCGCGCTCCGCTGCGGTCCGCGCGGCCAAGGCCGCCCTGGTGGCATCCCTCGGCGACGAGGAGAGGCTTCAGGAGAAGGAGTACAAGGCCGCCTTCGAGAGCGTGCAGAAGAGGTACGTGCGCCGGATGATCCTCGAGGAGGGCCGGCGCATCGACGGCCGAGGGCTCGAGGACGTCCGCGCCATCGACTGCCAGGTGGGGGTGCTGCCGCGCACGCACGGCTCCGCCCTCTTCACCCGGGGCGAAACCCAGGCCCTGGTGGTCCCCACCCTGGGCACGTCCAGCGACGAGCAGCTCATCGACGCCATCGAGGGCTCCTACTACAAGCGCTTCATGCTCCACTACAACTTCCCGCCCTTCTCCGTGGGGGAGGCCCGCTTTCTGAGGGGCCCCGGCCGCCGCGAGATCGGTCACGGGGCGCTGGCCGAGCGGGCCCTCGAGGCCGTGCTGCCCTCGCACGAGGACTTTCCGTACACCATCCGCCTGGTATCCGAGGTGCTCGAGAGCAACGGCTCCTCCTCCATGGCTACGATCTGCGGCGGCAGCCTGGGCCTCATGGACGCCGGGGTCCCGATCGCGGCCCCCGTGGCCGGCATCGCGATGGGGCTCATCCTCGAGGGGGAGCGCTTCGCCGTCCTCTCCGACATCTTGGGCGACGAGGACCATCTGGGCGACATGGACTTCAAGGTGGCCGGCACACGGGAAGGCATCACCGCGCTCCAGATGGACATCAAGGTCCAGGGCATCACCGTGGAGATCATGCGCACCGCCCTGGAACAGGCCCGGCGGGGCCGGCTGCACATCCTGGACTGCATGGACCGCGCCCTGACGTCGTCCCGCCCGGAGCTCTCGCCCCTGGCGCCGCGCATCACCGTGATCCACGTGAGCACGGAGAAGATCAAGGACGTGATCGGTCCCGGCGGGAAGAACATCCGCAACATCATCCAAGTGACCCAGACGAGCGTCGACATCGAAGACGACGGCTCCATCCGGATCGCCAGCACCAACGAGGCCCAGACCCAGCAGGCCATCAAGATGATCCGCGACCTCACGCAGGAGGCCGAGGTCGGCAAGGTCTACGAGGGAGTCGTCCGCAAGATCATGGACTTCGGCGCCTTCGTGGAGATCTTTCCCGGCACCGACGGCCTGCTGCACATCAGCGAGATCGACAAGGAGCGGGTCGCCAACGTGACCGACTTCCTCAAGGAAGGCGACACCGTGCCGGTCAAGGTCGTCCACGTGGAGTCCAACGGGCGGATCAAGCTCTCCCGCCGGGCGGCCCTCTACCCCGACGAGCCGGGCGCCGCGCCGCGGGAGGGCCGCAGTCCGCCC
>CAZYJP010000100.1:0-7371 GCA_964647795.1 uncultured Thermodesulfobacteriota bacterium | reverse complement strand
CCCCGGCGCCGCACGCCAACGGCGCCGCGGGCGGTGTGGCGCGCCCTCCCGACGATGGCTCCAAAGAAGCCTTGATCCGCCACCTGGAAGAGCAGTTGCGCGTCACCCAAGAGGAGCTTCAGGTCACGGTCGAGCAGCTCGCCACCGCCAACGAGGGCCTGACGTCCACCAACGAAGAACTCATTTCCATGAACGAGGAGTTCCAGTCGACCAATGAGGAGCTGGAATCCTCCCGGGAGGAACTGCAGACCGTCAACGAAGACTTGGCCACGATCAATGCCGAGCTCCAGCGCAAAGTGGAGGCTCTCGACGAGGCCACCACCGACATGGAGAACCTGCTGCGAAGCTCGGAGATCGCCACGTTGTTCCTCGACCGCAGCCTCCGGGTCATGCGCTTCACTCCGGCCGCCGCCGATCTCTTCCATCTGATTCCCTCCGACGTGGGCCGCCCCCTCGAGCACTTTGCGGGCAGGATCGAGTACGCCGACCTCTCCCGCGACGCCCGGGCCGTGCTGGAGAGGAAGTCGGCCGTGGGGGAGGAGATCCCCTGTCGGAAGGGCACCCGGCACTATCTGATGCGGATCCTCCCTTATCGCTCGGGTGAGGGTGCCGTCGAGGGGGTCGTGGCAACCTTCGTGGACGTCACCGAGCACCGGAAGGCCGAGGGGGAGGTTCGGACGACCGCCCTGTTCCCCGAGGAGAACCCGGCACCGGTCCTGCGCGTGGCCAGGGACGGGACGCTCCTCTATGCCAACCCGTCCTCGGCGGCGCTGATGAGCGCGTGGGGTTGTGGGGTCGGCTCACGCGCACCCGACTTCGTGCGGCAGGCCGTCCATGAAGCGCTGCTTCGGGGTACTCCCCGGGAGCTCGGGGCCGACGTGGCGGGGCGGAATCTCTCCTTCGCGGTGGTGCCCATCGCCGAGCGCGACTATGTAAACCTTTACGGCTGCGACGTCACCGAGACGAACCAAGCGGTCGAGGAACTGAGGGAGAGCGAAGGACGTTTTCGCACGCTGTTCGAGACGATGAGGGAAGGCTTCGCACTTCATGAAATCCTGTGCGATGAGGACGGGCGGCCAGTCGACTACCGGTTCCTGGAGGTCAACCCTGCGTTCGAGGCCCTGACCGGGCTCCTGGCGACCCACCTGGTGGGGCGCACCGTCCGGGAGGTCCTGCCCGGCATCGAGCCGCACTGGATCGAACGCTACGGCCGCGTGGCCCTTACCGGCGAGCCCGCGCACTTCGAATCGTACAGCCAGGCCTTGGACCGCTGGTACGAGGTGCACGCCTACCGCACCGAGCCTGGGCGATTCGCGGTCGTCTTCCTGGATGTCACCGAGCGCAAGGCGGCGGAGGAGACGCTTCGCCGCTACGAGTTGCTGGCCGGACAGAGCCGAGACATCATCCTGTTCCTGCGAGGGGACGACGGACGCGTCCTGGAGGCCAACGCCGCCGCAGTTACGGCGTACGGGTACCCACGCGAGGAACTCCTGGGCTTGTCCATCCAAGAACTGCGCGCGCCGGATACGCGGGGGTTGACGGCTCAGCAAATGGCCGAAGCGGATGCCCGGGGAATCCTGTTCGAGACGGTGCACCGGCGCAAGGACGGAACGACCTTCCCGGTGGAAGTGAGCTCCCGAGGGGCGATCATCAACGGCGAGAGCTGCCTTGTCAGCGTGGTGCGTGACATCACCGAACGACACCGGGCCGAGGTGTCACTGCGGGAGAGCGAGTCGTTCTATCGGCAGACGCTCGAGTCCATTCCCGGCATGGTGTTTACCACGAGACCCGACGGGTACTGCGACTACCAGAGCCAGCAATGGGTCGCCTTCACCGGAGTGCCGATGAATGAACATCTCGGCGACGGTTGGAGCCGGCTCCTGCACCCGGAGGACCAGCCGCGAGCCTTTGCAGCCTGGCGCACTGCGGTCGAAGGGCGCGCGCCCTACGACCTGGAGTACCGCGTCCGGCGGCATGACGGAGCCTACGAATGGTTCAAGGTGCGCGGAAACCCGATTCGCAACGATACGGGGCAGATCATCCGCTGGTTCGGCACGGCGCTGAACGTCGACCAGTTGGTCAAGGTGCAAGAAGCGCTCGGGGAGGCTGTGGAGGCTGCGGAAGCGGCCAACCAGGCCAAGAGCGAGTTCCTCGCCCGGATGAGTCACGAGATCCGCACCCCCATGAACGGGATCATGGGCATGACCGAGCTCGCCCTCCTGGAGGGGGTGCCGCCCAAGGTGGGTAGGTATCTGACCCTCGTCAAGCAGTCGGCGAAGCATCTCCTCGACATCATCAACGACATCCTGGACCTCTCGAGGATCGAGGCCGGAAAGGTGGAGCTCGCTGTCGCGCCCTTCCACCTGTGGCACCTCGTGGAGGAAGTGGTCTCCACCCTGGGAGTGTCGGCGCACCAAAAGGGGCTGCGCCTCTCGCACCACGTCGACGCGGAGGTCCCGGCCATGATCGCCGGGGACAAAGGCCGGCTTCGCCAGGTGCTCACCAACCTCGTGGGCAATGCGGTGAAGTTCACCGAGCGGGGGGAAGTGGGGATCGCCGTCTCCGTTCCCGAAGCCCCAGGGGGCGGCGTAGCCTGCGCCGGGGCGGGTCGCACGGCAAGACTCCACTTCGTCGTCCAGGACTCGGGCATCGGCATCCCACGGGAGAACCTCTGCTCCATCTTCGACAGCTTCTCCCAAGCGACACGCTCGACCCACGCCAAGTACGGGGGCACCGGGCTCGGCCTCTCCATCGCCAAGCACCTGGTCGAGTTCATGGGGGGAGAGATCTGGGCTCAAAGCGAGCCCGGGAAGGGGAGCGAGTTCTCCTTCACGATAGAGGTGCAACTCCTCGGCGAGGGGGAGGTGCCGGCGCAGTCGGAAGGTCTGGAGCGAGCGGTGCCGGTGGGGCGCCCCCTGCGGATCCTCCTCGCAGAGGACAACCCGATCAACCAGCTCCTTGCCCAGACCGTCCTGGAGAGAGCAGGCCACCACGTGGTGGTCGCCTGCGACGGACTTCAGGCTCTGGACGCGCTCTCCAGGGAGCCTTTCGACCTGGTCCTGATGGACGTGCAGATGCCGGGTCTCGGCGGCGTGGAGGCTGCCCGCCTCATCCGGAAGGGCGCAGTGCCCAGCGTCCCGAGGGACCTGCCGATCGTAGCCTTGACCGCACATGCCCTCGAGGGGGACCGGCAGCGGTTCCTGGCCGCTGGGATGGACGACTACGTCTCGAAACCCCTCGATCTCTCCCAGCTCACGCAGATCCTTGTCCGCGTGGCTGGACAGCGAGGCTGCTAGACCCTGTTTCGGGGCGCCCTACAGGGTAGGCTCGCTCCATCCGCTGCCGCAGCTCGTCCGGCAGCGCCACGGCCGGAGTGGGAGTCCAGGGTGTTCGAGTACCGGCTTCATCGGGTTTCCGCCCGAGGCACCCGCCGCCGCCCGTAGTGCACTTGTAATGTGAATTCACCCCGAATCCGGCCTCGAACCTAACTGCGCTTGATCTTGCTCCTGCCTCGTCCGGAGCGAACAGCGGCAATCGCTGATCCTTTCTTGCGGTTCGCGGAGTCCACGGATCGGCTATTTCCATTGTCGGAGCTCAATGATGAGTCCATCAGGATCTCTTATCTCTCCACGGTATGAATCTCCCAAATCTACCGGTTCCCGCGCTATAGCTACCCCTCTTCCCCTCAGATAATCCACCGCTGCCGCCATATCCTCCACCTCGAGCGCGATGCCCCTATATCCCACTCCCCAGTGAATTTCTGATTTCGGCTCTGGATCATCTACCGAAATGACCTCGATGACCGTATCGCCCAGTTGAAGATAGATGACCTCTCTCATGGGCGGCATTTTTACTTCATTCCGCTTTGTAATACTAAATCCTAGAACATCGACGTAGAAGGCAATGGTCTCTTCCGCATTTCTTGGGACAATTTCCACGTGGTCAATTCTCTTGAACATTACTGAAATCCTCCAAGTGGTCGGGTGGAAAACGCGATACGTCGGAGGCTGGCGAACGGGCGCGGGCGCTGTAGGAAATTCACTGCGCGCAGTCGTTTGGGATTCACTCTATGACCAGGCGAACAAATTCAATAGCCGACTACACCGAGTCAGCGACCCCAAATTTGTAGGGATTCTTTGCACGAGAAAGTGTTCGCGATGTCCTGACACACTCAACAAGCAGAGAGTGGCGGACCGGCAGGGCGGAGCGGGGTGTTCAGCCTCCGGCCACCGGGGGGAAGACGCTCAGGGTGTCGCCGTCGTTCAGCACCTGTTCGGGGTCGGCATGGCGGCCGTTGACGAGGAGGATCCGGGGCTTGTCGCGGGGAACCTGGAAGCGGTCGAGCACTTCCTGCACGGTGGCGCCGTTGGGCGCTTCCGCCGCGTGGGGGGTCTGCCCCTCGGGGAGGTAGCTTCGCAGCCCGGCGAAGAACTTGAGATTTACGATCACGGTTTGGCTCCGGAGAAAGGGAGAGGGGGCCCGGGGCCCCCTCTCGGGTCGGATCGTGGGGTCTACTGGACGAAGTTGAAGACCTGGTCGAGCTCCGCGTCCGGCACCGTGAACACGGTGTTGTGGGGCGCGAGCTTCTCGGTGCGCATCCAGTCCGGGAGCCGATCGTGGGCGTTGGTGAAGCCGGCGGCCTGGTTGAACTTGCGCTCCATGGACAGGACCGTCTTGCCCAGCTCCACCACGTCGTCGACCTTGAGCTCGGTGCCGTAGAGGCCGTTGATCATCTCGCACGCCTGGGGCAGGCCGTCGGGGTGGTCCAGAAGCGCGAAGGCCACGAAGAGGCACAGGCCCGTGGAGTCCACCGCTGCCGTGGCGATCTGGAGGTTGCGGCTCAAATCCACCTGCCCCTCGGGCTTCAAGGGATCCACGTAGCCCCCCACCTTGAGGATGTTGGTGGCGATGGCATAGCCGGCCGTGTGGTCTGCCCCCTGGGTCGAGGTGGCGTAGGTGACGCCGATGCCCTGGATGGCGCGCGGCTCGTAGGCCGGCATGGCCTGGCCCTTTACCGTGGGGATGTGGTCCACGCCGAAGCACCGTCCCGTGGTGTCGGTTCCGCAGCCCAGGATGCGCCCGAGCGGCGTGCCCTCGCGGACCTCCTCCAGGAGCTTGATCGCCGCGCCGGCGTCGCCGAACTTCGCGAGCCCCGCCTCCATGGCCACGCCGATCGTGGCCCCCATCTCGATGGTGTCGAGACCGATGTCGTCGTCCAGGTAGTCCATCCGAGCGATGGCGTCGAGATCGTCGATGCAGCAATTGGTCCCGTGGGCCCAGATGGTCTCGTACTCGGGCCCCTTGGAGATATAGTGGCCGTCCTTGTCCGCGTAAATCCGGGAGCACTGGATGATGCACCCGGAGTGGCAGCCGTGGGGGAGCTTCCCGTCCCCCCCGCGCTTCACGATGCGGTCGTGCTGTTCCTCGCCGGAGATCTTCGAGGCCCCGTCGAAGCTGCCGAACCGGAAGTTCTTGGTGGGGAGCCCTCCCGCCTCGTTGATGATGTTCTGGAGAACGTTGGTGCCGTAGGTGGGCAGCCCCTCGCCGGTGACCGCGTGGTCCTTGAGGATCTTGGCGAACTTGCGGGACGCCTCGCTCAGCCGGGCCTTGTCCTTGGGCTCCTTCATGGAGGTGCCGTTGTCGTCGCACACGATGGCCTTGAGCCGCTTGGCGCCCATGAGCGCCCCCAGCCCCCCGCGGCCCGCGTGGCGGGTGGGCCGAAGCTCCGGGTCGGTGCAGGCGATCGAGGCTGCGGTGAGGCACCACTCACCCGCCATGCCGATGGTGATGTACCCGACCTTCTTCTCACCATATTGGGCCGAGAGCTTCTTCACCGCGTCGTAGTTGCCGAGCTCCTTGAGCTCGGGGCTCTCCACCAGGGAGATGCCGTCCTTCTTGAGCACCAGAGTGTAGAGCTTGGCGGGGTCTTCGGGCTTGTCCTCGATGACCAGGGCCCGGATGCCGAGCCGGCCGAGAATCTGCCCGGGCTGGCCGCCGGCGTTGGACTCCTTGATCGTCCCGGTGAGCGGGCTCTTCCCACCCACCGAGATCCGCCCCGACTGGACCGCCGAGGAGCCGCCCAGCAGCCCGGGGGCGAACACGAGCTTGTTGGTCGCACCCAGCGGCGGGCAGGTGGGGGGAACCTCCTCCGAGACGATGGCCGAGGTCATGGCCCGGCCCCCGAACATGGCCCACTTCTCCGGTACCGGCTCCTCCGTGATCTTTCGGGTCTTCATGTTGACGCGCACGATCCGGTCTGCCATCTGACCCTCCTCTCTGGGCAGGGGTGACGAATTTCCGCAGGCACTGGGGCGGGCTTGAGTCTACCCCAGCTTTGCGGCGTGACTAGGGGCCGGGGATGCCGAAGCGGTTCCGAGGGTTGCCCGGAAAAGCCCCGGGATGCCGAAATCCACGCTGCCCGCGCCGTACCCCACCCCCTCGACCACTAGGGGGGGCATCGGCCCGAAGCCACTGCAGAAGTGCCTGAGGAGCGCGGCCCCGGTGGGGGTGGTGAGCTCGCCGCGGACTCCGTCGGAGTACACCGGAACGCCCCGAAGGAGCTCCAGGGTGGCGGGGGCGGGCACCGGAAGGACCCCGTGGGCGCACCGCACGGTGCCGAACCCCACGTGGACCGGCGAGCACCAGGCCTCGTCCACGGTCAACTGGTGGAAGGCCGACGCCGCCGCCACGATGTCGGCGATGGCGTCCAAAGCGCCCACCTCGTGGAAGTGGACTGCGTCCGGGGATACCCCGTGCACTTTTCCCTCGGCCGCCCCGAGGAGCTCGAAGACGGATGAGGCGGCGTCCGCCACAGGCTTCGGGAGACCCGCGCCCCGGATCAGGGCCCGGATCTCAGCAAGCCCACGGTGCTCGTGGTGGGGAGAAGGACGGTCGCGGTGGCCGTGCCGGTGGCCGTGATGGCGATCGGGCCCATGCCCGTTCTCGTGATGGTGGCCGTGGTCATGGTCGTGTTGGTGCCCGTGCGGCTCGTCCCCGGGCGCCCCCGCCTCGTCCACCGGGCGCCCCGTCTCGAGGTCCACCACGTCGAGCTTGGTTCCCACGAGCCCCCGGCGCTCCACCTTGCGCGCCCGCACCTCGAAGCGCCCGACCCCCAGGGCGGCCACGTGCTGCCGCACCACCTCGAGGTTCGCCCCGAGGTCCAGGAGCGAGCCGACGAACATGTCTCCGCTCACCCCGGCCCCGGCGTCGAAGTAGAGGATCCGCTTCACCGCTCGCCCTCCCCGCGCCGCCCGCCGGCCGCGAGCTTGTTGATCATGTCCGCCTGGTACGCGGCGCCGAAACCGTTGTCGATGTTGACCACGCTGATGCCCGACGCGCAGGAGTTGAGCATGGCCAGGAGCGCCGTGATAC
>CAZYJP010000099.1:0-7397 GCA_964647795.1 uncultured Thermodesulfobacteriota bacterium | reverse complement strand
TCAGGGCCGCCAGGGCCTCCTCGGCCCCGGCAATTCGTTCCTCCAGCGGCGGCCCTCCCCCGGGTTCCCCGGTGTGCTGCCGGCGCAGGAGCGCGAGGCGCGCCTCCAGGACGGCCTTCTCGCCGAGGTCTCGAGGGTTTCGCCAGGAGTGCAGGGCCTCGGCGGGGAGGTCCAGGACCCCCAGGTACTGCCCCCGGTTGGCGGCGTGGAGGAGGACGGCGTTGCCCTCCACCGGGGCTGACGGCAGGTACTCGGGGGGGCCCCCTCCCACGATGAAGGCGAGCCCCGGGAATTCCCGTGCCAGGGTCCTCTCGGCCGCGAGCCCCAGGTTCGACAGACACAGGACGGCCGCCGCCCCCGTGAGGCGCGGCAAGACATCCCGGAGCGCCTCCGCCGGTGCATCCACCCGCAGGCCCAGCGGACCGTCCAGAGACGGGTTTGGGGCGAGAACGCCCACCACCCCGACGGAGACACCTCCCCAGGAGACCAGCCGCCATCGGGGAAAGGGGTGCTTTCCATCGGCGGACCTCAGGTTGGTGGCCACCCAGGGGACCCCGGGGTCCTCCCCCAACTCGCGCAGGAAGGCAATTCCGGCTGCGAGGTCCCTCCTGCCCACGTTCACCGCAGCCACCCTGTCCGCCACCGCCGCCCGCGCCAGGAGGCGCGCCCGGTTCCGCAGGAGCTGGGCGTGGGGCTGCCCCGCCACCCGGGGCTGGGCGAAGAGCAGGTCCCCTCCGTCCACGTAGAGCAGCGCGGGGCGGTCCTGCCTCAGTCGGTCGATCTCGGCTGCTCTTCGGGCCAGACCCCCGAACCGGCCGGACCCTCAGCCGCAGGGCTCGATCTCCCCCACGACCCCTGAGGAGTACACCAGTCGCTGATTCAGCTCCCGGGCCTCCGCCGGCCCGCCGAGCACGATCAGCAGCCCGAGCACCGCCAGTCTTCTCACGGCTTCTCCTTCCTTCCGAAGAGGGAACCCAGAAGCCCCGCCTTCTTCTCCTGGCGCATCCGCAGGATCCGAAGCTCGCGCAGGGCCTCGACGTGGTTGGGGTTTCGGGCCAGCGCCGCGCCCAGATGGGCCTGAGCATCTTCCAGATCGCCCTGGAGCGCCCGGAGGTGCCCCAGGCGGTAGTATGGCTCCGGGGAGTCGCCCAGCAGCCCCCGGGCCCGCAGCAGGAGCTCTTCTGCCTCGGCAAGGGCGTTCTCCCGGCCGGCCGCTGCCTGGTTCATCCTCGCGATCCCCAGGTGGAGCGCGTACTCCCCCTCTTCGGGGTTGGCCTCCCATGCCTTCCGGAAGGCCTCGGCCGCCTCGTCCCAGTCCCGCCGCCGGAACCACAGGCGTCCCTGTTGGAACAGGCCCTCGGCCTCGAGAACCCGCGACCCCCCGGAGACCTCCTCTTCGAGCCCGTCCTGGATAAACTTGAGGTACTCCCCGCGCCTCGACTCGGTCTTGAGCGCCTCGTAGGCCGCCTGGATCACGTGAAAGGTCTCGGCGTGGATCTGCAGGAGCTCAGGAGGATCGCTCTCCGCCAGCAAGTCCGGGTGGGCTTCCTTGGCCAGGTGCAGGTAGCTCTCGCGCACCCGCTCGTCGGTGACGCTCAGGGGAACCTCGAACACCTGGAAATAGTTGCGCGACCGGAAGGCGTCGAGCCGGTGACGGGCCCTCCGGACTCGTTCCAGGTCTGCCGCGTCGAGCCGCCACGCCGGGCTGCCTCTCCTGCCCCGCGTCAGGGTCAGGTACCCCCGCAGGAGCAGGTAGTAGACGAAGCGGACCTCCGCCTCTCCCCGGAGCTCGGAGAGAACCTCGCTGAGCCTTCGCCCCCGCAGGCGCCGCAGGACCCTGAGAAATTGCAGATCCTCCTTCTCCAGCGAAACCTCCGACGCCAGCTCGGAGAGCTCTCCCTGGGCCACCAGGTTCAGCTCCATCTGGGGCCGAAGGGTGGCGAACACCCGTTCGAGGGGCAGGCGGGAGCGCACTCCCTCCCACAAGATCCGGTGGCACTCCAAGGGCCGCCCCGGGGTCCGGGCAGGCGGCTCCTGATAGGGGGAAACCCGAAAGTCCCCCGCCGCCCACGTAAAGACTTCGAGGACCTTGCTCGCGATGCTTCCCCGCACGGCCCCGAAGAGGGCCTCCGGGTCGATGAGGCCCCGGGCGATCAGGAACTCCCCCAGTTTCTTCCCGGTCTGCAGCATCGCCTCGATGCCCTCCCGGTAGGCCTCCTCGCCGATCGCGCCACGGTCGAGGAGGTACCGCCCGAGGGTCTCGCGCATCTGGTTGGACAGTGCGAAGGTGATCTCTCCGTCCTGGAGAAAGATCACCTTCTTGACCCTGCCCCATCGCAGATTGAGGCAGCCGGTGGTCTTGTGGAACGCCACATCCTGGAGCAGCAGGGGGAAGTCGACGGCGGCGAGGCTGCCCCGGGTGAGGATCTCGGCGGAGGCGAACGGGGTGACCGCCTCGGGCGCAGGCAGTTCCGCGGTATCGGCCAACAGCTGCCGCAGCCGCTCCCGGAGCGGCTCGAGCGGAAAGGGCTTCCTGAGGAAGTCGATCGCGCCGAGCTCATCCACCGCCTCGGTGCGGATGTCGGCGCCGCGGTACACCGCACTCATCACGAACGCAGGCACGTCCCCACCCCCGCGGGCGGCGCGAATCCGGCGCAGCAGCGCGAGCCCACCCCGTCTGGGCAGGAGCACGTCGATGAAGATCAGGTCCGGCCCGAGCTCGAGAAACCGCTGGAAACCCTCGTCGTCGCTGGTCGCCCCGTATACCTCCGCGCCGAACTCCGCCGCCAGGGCGGTCAGCAGCTCCCGGGTCCCCGCATCGTCTTCCACCACGAGGACTCTCTTCTTCATCCGCCACCTCCCCCGAGAACCTTCTCATAGGCCACACGGACCGCCTGCCGGTGACCTTCCACGTCCCGCACCAGTGCCTCTCCGTCACCCTCTTGCCGGCCGAGCCCCCGGGCGAGGTCCCGCAGCCGCTCGGGGTCATCGGGCAGGACGTCGGTCGGCCGCTCGTGCAGTATCCGCAGCCGAGCCTCCACCTGGCGCAGGAATCGATACCCCTCCGCCAGGGAATGGCCCTCCTCATCGGCCAGAAACCCCTGCCCGCTCAAGCCGCCCAGGGCTTCCAGCGTGTTGGGGCTGCGCAGCGCCCCGTCCCTCCAGCCGTGGAGCAACTGGAGTGCCTGCACCGCGAACTCCACGTCGAGGATCCCTCCGGGCCCCGACTTCAGGTCGATGCGCCGGCCGCTCTCGCGCCCCACCTCCACCTCGAGGCGCTCCCGCATCTTCCGGATCTCGGGCCGCGGGTCCGAGGGGGGCGGTCCACTGTAGAGGAGCCTCTCCACCACTTCGCGCGCCTCCCGCCCCAACTCCGGGTCGCCGGCCACCGGCCGCAGGCGGATCAAGGCCTGCCTCTCCCAGATGCGGCCCCGGCCGCCCCCGTGGTACTCCTCGAAGGCACCGACCGAGGTCACCAGGGGCCCGGCCTGCCCGGAGGGTCGAAGCCGGGCATCCATCCGGAAGGCGATCCCTTCCCGGGTGCGGGCGGCCAGGGAGTTGATCATCCGCTGGGCCAGCCGGGCAAAGAACTCCGGGGGGGAAAGGCCGCTCCCTACTGCGGCGGAGGACCCCCCGGGTCCCGCGTAGACGAAGATCACGTCGAGATCCGAGTGGTAGTCGATCTCCGCCCCCCCGAGCTTGCCCAGCCCCAGCACGGCGAACCGCCCCACCGCGCCTGCGGTCCCCTCGGGAGGCCCGTATTTGCGCAGCAGCCGCCCCAGGGCGTCGCGATAGGCCCGTTCGAGGCAAACCTCTGCCACCCGGGTGAGCTGGCCGCCGGTCTCTTCGGGTTCGAGGCCGCCGGCGACGTCGTTCATGGCGATCCGGAGAAACTCCGCGTTGCGGAACCGGCGCAGCGCGTCCAGACGTTCCTCCTCGTCTCCGGCCCGCTCCACCGCCTCGTCGAGCTCGCTGGCCAGCAGGACGCTGGATTTCTCCCTCACCGCGTGGCTCCCCAGGACCAACTCGTCCAGGAGCTCCGGGTGCCCCACGAGGTAGCGGGAGAGGAAACCGCTGGTCCCGAACAGGGTCAGGAGAAGCCTCGCGGTCGCCGGGTTCTCCTCGAGGAGGGAAAGATAGCCGGTGCTCGCCCCGGAGGCGGCGAGGAACTCCCCCAGGTGAAGGAGGGCGCGGTCCGGGTCCGGGCAATGGCGGGCCGCGTTGAGCAGGAACGGCGCGACCCTCGCCAGGACCCGTCGAGAGCGGGGTGAGGGTCGCGTTCGGGGGGGCCCCTGGCGCAGCACCGCGAACCCCTGCAGTGCCCTCAGGGGGTCGCGAAAGCCCGCTCGCGCCAGGGCGGTCTGGGCACGGGGGTCCTCCGGCGCCAGCGCCAGGATCTCCCGCGCCTCCCCCACGCCGGGTTCCTCCTCCCACGCCCGAACCGCACCGTGGGCAAGCCCCCCGTAGGCCGCGTGCACTTCGGACTTCACGGCGTCCAGGGCCGCGAGAAAGGGCCGAACCGGACTCTCTCCCGAGAACCCCAGGCGGCGGGCCAGCAGCTCCAGCTCTTCCGGGGCGGACGGCAGCCGATGGGACTGGAGCAGGTGGAGGGACTGGACCGCGTGCTCGAGCGTCCGCAGGAACCGGTAGCACCGACCGAGCCCCTCCGCCACCGGGGCCCCCAGAACCCCGGCGCGGGCCAGTTTCCGGAGCCCCTCCAGGGTGTTTCGCTCCCGCACCTCGGGCAGGGGGCCGCCGTGGATCAGCTGAAGCGTCTGCACGAAGAACTCGACCTCCCGGATGCCCCCTCTTCCGAGCTTCAGGTCGCCCCCCCCCCCCAGGCGCCGGGCCGCGCTGCTCTCGATGCGGCGCTTCATCTCGGCGATGTCCTCCACCGTGCTGTAGTCCAGGCTGCGCCGGAACACGAAGGGCTCCACCTCGCGGAGGAAGCGCCACCCCAGGGTCCTGTCCCCCGCGATGGGCCGTGCCCTCATCAACGCCGCGCGCTCCCAGGTCTGCCCCCAGGACTGATAGTAGAGCACGGCGTTCTCGACCGGTTGGGCGAGCTCGCCGTTGCGGCCCTCGGGCCGCAGGTCCAGATCCACCCGGAAGACCAGACCGTCCTCAGTGACCCGACCCAGGGCGTCCGCCGCCAGACTCACCAACCGCGCGAAGAAGGTGGCCGCGCCCAGGGCCCCCCGCGGTCCGCCGAGGGTGCCGCCCCGGCCGGTGCGGTACAGAACCAGAAGATCCACGTCGGAGGAGAGGTTCAGCTCGGTGCCACCCAGCTTGCCCATGCCCAGGACACAGGGTCGGTTCTGCTCCCCGTCCTCTCCCTGGGGCTCCCCGTGGCGTGCGCTCAGGTGGGCCCAGGCCCACGAGAGCGCGGCCTCCACCGCGGCCTCCGCGAGGGCGCTCACCTCCCGGGCGGTGACCTCCACCGGCGCCAGCGACAGGGCCTCCCGGGAGATGATGCGCAGCAGGGCCCGCCGCCGCACACGGCGCAGGCGCCGAAAGAGATCCTCCGGCACCTCCGTCGGCCCCCCCGGGGGGGCAAGGTCTGCGAGGTACTCCTCGAGGGTCCGTTCCGCGGTGAGGGTCGGTTCCGTCACGACTCGCGTCAGCCCCGGCTCCCGGGACAGCCAGGTCCCCACGATCCGCGAAGACCCCAGAACCCGCGCAAGCCGGGTCCAGCCCAGGGGGTCCCACCCCTCGGCCGGCAACCCCTCCCCCAGGAGGCGGGTCAGGACGGCCTCTGCCCACGCCGGGTGCGGAGCCTGGGCAAGCCCTTCCCTGGCGCCTGGAGGCCACCTGCCTGTGCTCATGTTTGTGGAACCGCGGTCCGATGATGCCGTATGATAGCGACCCCTCGAGAACAGGTCTGCAGACTATAGCCCGGCGGCTGCGAGCGTCAACGATTCCGGCCCGTGCCGCCCCCCTCGCCGGGGGCGCGTCGGGGTGCCCCGGTGCCACTCCGTGCTCCTGCGCGTCTTCCCCTGGGGGTCCGTCCATGGAAGCCTCGGCGCACACCGATCCCCGGCACCGCATCCTCGTGGCCGACGACGAGACCGACATCTCGGCGGTCCTCAGCCAGATCCTCGCCGCGCAGGGCTACGCGGTGACCACCGCCGACAACGGTGCCGACGCGTGGGAGAGGGCCCGCGGCGAGCCCTACGACGTCCTCATCACGGATCTGCAGATGCCGCGGATGGGGGGCCTGGAGCTTCTGCGGCGGCTCAAGGACGCGGGGTCCCCGACGGCCGTGATCGTGATGACGGGCTTCGCCACCGTGGAGACCGCCATCGAGGCCCTGAAGATCGGTGCGTACGATTACATCGTCAAGCCCTTCAAGGTCGATGAGCTCCTCCAGGTGGTGGACCGGGCGCTGGAGAGGGTTCGCCTGGAGGCGGAAAACCTCCACCTCAAGGAGCAGATCACGCTGCTGCGCCTCAGCGAGGCGGTGGCGTCGAGCCTTTCCCTCGACGAAGTACTGGGGATCGTGGTGGAGGCGACCCTCAAGGAGGTCGACGCCGACGGCGTGGAGCTCCTCTTCCGCCCTCCCGGGTCCCGGGACTACAGCCAGAGGCTCTCCCTCGGGCCGGAAGGAGCCATGGCGCCCGTGCTGGCGGACGTGGGACGGCTCGAGTGCCTCCTGGGGGACTCGCCTCACCTGCAGGTCCATGGGGAGAGCCTCGCCCAGCTCCTTCTGCCCCAGGTCTCGGACCGGGTTCGGACCCTTCTCAGCGTGCCCCTCCGACGGGGCGGCCAGGTCTTGGGAGTCCTCAACGCCTACACCCACAAGGTCCGGAAGGCCTTTCTCCCCCGTGAGGAAAAAGCCCTCATGGTGCTCGGGGACCGGGCCGCGACCAGTCTGGAGAACGCCCTGCTCTTCGCCGACCTGAAGAACACCTTCGCGGACACCATCCAGAGCCTGGCCTTGGCGCTCGAGGCGAAGGACTCGTACACCCACGGTCACTCGGCCAACGTCACCCGGCTATGCGAGGCCATGGCCCAGGAGCTGGGACTGGACGCGGATCTCTGCGCCACACTGCACCCGGCGGGCATCCTCCACGACATCGGCAAGATCGGGATCTCCAGCGCCATCCTCAACAAGCCCGGGCGGCTGACGGCCGAGGAATACGAGATCATCAAGACCCACCCCCGCGTGGGGCAGCGGATCCTGAAGCCGATCAAATTCCTCGGGGACGTGGCGCCGATCGTGTACCACCACCACGAGCGCTGGGACGGCAAAGGGTATCCCGAAGGGCTCGCCGGCGAGGAGATTCCCCTGGGTTCCCGCGTCATGCTGGTGGCGGACACGTACGACGCCATGACCTCAGACCGCGCCTACCGGACGGGGCTGCCCCACGAGGTGGCACTGTCGGAGCTGCGGCGCT
>CAZYJP010000098.1:0-7545 GCA_964647795.1 uncultured Thermodesulfobacteriota bacterium | reverse complement strand
CGCCGGCTCGACGCCCGGCGCGGCGAGCTCACGGCGGAGGAGCGGGCGGCAGCCCAGGCCCGGCGGGAGCTCGACGCTCTCCAGAAGAGGCACAACGAGGCGGAGTTGGGTCTGCGAGACCTCGAGCTGCGCTGTCGGAACCTCTCGGAACGGTTCCGGGAGCGCCTGACAGGCGACCTGGCGGCCGAGGCAGCGGAGGGAGTCCCGGAGGAGTTCGATGCCGGGGCCGCCGAAGGCCGCATCCGCGCCCTGGCCGCCGAGCTCGAAGCCTTCGGAGAGATCAACCTGCTGGCGATCGAGGAGTACGAGGAGCGCAAGAACCGGTTCGAGTTCCTCGAGGCCCAACGCAGGGACCTGGAGGAGAGTCTGGCATCCCTCCGACAGGCCATCCAGCGCATCAATCGGGTGTCGCGGGAACGCTTCGCCGAGACGTTCGAGAAGGTGAGCCGGACGTTCCAGGAGCTCTACCCCCGGCTCTTCCAGGGGGGGGACGCGCGCCTCCTGCTCACCGAGCCCGAGGACCTGCTCGAGACCGGCGTGGACATCGTGGCGCGGCCGCCGGGGAAGCGGCCCCAGCACATCAGCTTGCTCTCGGGGGGTGAGAAGGCGCTGACTGCCGTGGCGCTCATCTTTGCGATCTTCCTCGTGAAGCCGAGCCCTTTCTGTATCCTCGACGAGGTCGACGCCCCCCTGGACGAGGCCAATATCGGCCGATTCTGCGAAATGCTCCGCACTCTCTCGGGCGCCTCCCAGTTCTTCCTGATCACCCACAACAAATCGACGATGGAGGCGGCGGACCACCTCTACGGCGTGACCATGGGCGAACCCGGTGTGAGCCGGGCGGTTTCGGTCCGCCTCTCCGAGGAAAAGCCCGCCCAGGCCGCGTGACGCTTCCCCGTTTCCCTGGAGCGCCCTGCTGCGAAAGCCGCCTGCGTACGCCCCATGGATGGGGCATCATCCTGCCAGTGCCCCGCGGGCGGCCGTGTGCGCCTGTCAGAAGTGGAGGACAACGCCGGCGAGGGCGCTCCAGCCTCCCAGATCCGAGTCCGCGGAGCCGAAGTCGTCCACGCGTGCGTACTGCCCCTCGATGCACGCGTAGGTCCGCACGATCCCGAAGCCGGAGCGGGCCTTGAGGGCCGCCCGCGGGTCCAGTGGGTTCAAGAGGACTTTGAGCCCGCCGCGGGCGTGGTATCCGTGCTGCTGCCCCCGGGCGTCCGCCCCATCGTCCACCTCGTGGCGGTAGTAGTAGCGGCTGTAGCCCCCGCCGAGATACGGCACCACCCGCTGGTGCTCGCTCCACCGGAAGTCGTAGAGGAGATAGGCCTGCGCCGGCACCACGGTGAGAGTCTGGTCCAGTGTGCGGCCCAGGGGCTGCCCCGCCGCGGTGGTGTCCACCTTCCCATCCGCCTTGCGGTACCCCCCTTCCAGGCCCACCTCGAGGCGGGGAGTGAGGCGAAGACCCACGCCCACTCTCCAGTCGGCGACGACGTCCGAGTCGTAGTGGTCGCCCCAGTTGCTTTCCCCGGGAAACAAGACCCCGCCCTTGACGCTCGCGCTCCAGCGGGGGGCCTCGGCCCGGACCGCCTGGGGCAGGAGCAGGGAGAGGGCGACCAGAACGGGGATCGCCCCGACCCGGAACCTCGCCCAGACCGCTCCCAGGATCAGCACCAGGCAGCAACCCGCAAGCAGCCCGGCGCCCTGGGGAGACCGCCCGGTGGCGGCCTGCACGAAACAGCCGCCGCGGTCTTCCAGATCGGGGAATCCGGCCGATTCCTGCGGCGTCAGGATCACCTCGGCCGAGAGCTCGCCCTCGAGCTGGGTGACCGGGAGGGCCAACACCTGAGCTCTCCGGCTCTCGAAGGTGCCCCCCGGGGTGCTCGCACGTGCCGTCACAGAGAAGCGGTGGGTGGTACCGCCCAGGGATTGGACGGCGAAACGGTATGATTGACCGTTCGCGAGTCCCGTGACCGTGTGGGAGGTCACGCTGCCGACCTCGGTGGAGCTCTCCAGGCCGGATTCGGCCGGACCCCAGTGGATGCGGTACCCGGCTGCCCCCGGTGCGGTCTCCCAACGAAGAAGGATCTCTCGGTTTCGGGGAAATGCCTCGAGGCCCTGCACCGGCCCCGGAGGTTCGTCCACCACGGTGAGACCGGTCACCTGCGCCGTCGTGGTCAGGGGGCCGACGACGACGAAGCCGGACGGGCCCTGGTCCGCGTCCGTGCCCGCCAAGGAGTCGTCCGCACCGTAGTACACCCGGTAGGCGGTGATGTCGTAGGCCAGGTTGGGTTGCCAGGACAAACGGACCCCCGTCCCCTCGAAATCGAGCAACTGAGCCTCGAGACCCCCCACGGCAGAGGGGCGCCGATCCGCTCCCGAACCGCCGTAGGCCCCCTGGTCGGTGTCGCCGCCGTCGGCGGTCGTCGCTGCGTTGATGCAGGGCGAGTCCGACCGCAGGTGGAAGTCCCCGGAGGCGGGATCGACGAGCAGGGGATCCCGGACGGACACCGTCTCCTCGGTCGGGTCCTGGCTGGGCTGGTCGAAGAAGTTCTGGGGAAACGATACGACCTGGGTGTCCCGGTCCACCCCGACGGCGTTTTGTGCGAAGAGGTTGGCTTCGACCCGTCCGGTGCTGCCCGCGAGGGTCAGCGCCGTGTCGTTGCCGTAAAAGGTGTTGTGGGCGACCGTTGCAGTGGAGCAGTTCTGCAGCACCAGGGCAGCCCCGGAGAGGCCGTGGAAGACGTTGTTTCGGATCTCGAGGTTGGGGACGTTGGTGAAGCGCGCGGCGTTCCCGGTCACGGTGAAGCGCTGGAGTGTGCGTGGGCCGGTGCCGCCCCCTTGTGCCGTGATCCCGCCCCTGAGGATCGTGGCGGCGGTTTCCTCCCCCCGAAGGGTGACGCCGGCCCGGAGGGTGATCGCGTCGGAGTAGGTGCCCGGTCTCACCGTGATCGTTCCCCCGCCGCTGTCGAAGGCTGCGTCGATCGCCTCCTGGATCCGGGGGTACGTGTCGCTCGGCACCGTGGCCGTGATCTGGCCGTCGACGGGCAAGGGGAAACACGCGGCCCACAGCAGTGTCGCGAACAGAAGGTCTCGGCGCATACCCGTCCTCCCCCGGCTCGGAATCCATTTCCCCATTTCAGTCCACTGCATCTTCCCCGAGGTAGGCCTTGATCACCTGGGGATTATACCGGATCTCCTCGGGGGTTCCCTCGGCGATCCTCCGCCCGTAGTCCATGACGAAGATCCGATCCGAGAGGCTCATCACGAGCTTCATGTCGTGCTCGATGAGGAGGATCGAGATCCCGGCCTCGTCGCGGATCCGGGTGATGAGCTCGTCGAGCTCGGCCGTCTCCTGGGGGTTCATGCCCGCTGCCGGTTCGTCCAGGAGCAGAAGGAACGGGTCGGTGGCGAGCGCCCGGGCGATCTCGAGGCGGCGTTGAGCCCCGTAGGGCAGGTTCTTCGCCTGCTCGTTCACGAAGCCCTCGAGACCCACCTTGCCCAGGAGGTCATAGCTCCGGGCCGCGGTGTCGCGCTCTTCGGCTCGGGTCGAGGGCCCGCGCAGGATCGCGCCCAGGATGCCCGAGGACGTGCGGCAGTGGCGGCCCACCATCACGTTCTCGAGGGCCGTCATGTTCGGAAAGAGGCGGATGTTCTGGAAGGTGCGCGCCAGGCCCTTTTCGGTGACGCGGTTGGGTTTGAGCCCGTTGAGCCGCGCGCGGCCCTTCCCGGGGGGTTCGATGAAGACGTCCCCGGCGGTCGGAGTGTAGATGCCGGTGACGCAGTTGAAGAACGTCGTCTTCCCCGCTCCGTTGGGGCCGATGAGAGCCACGATTTCCCCCGGCTGCACATCCAGATCGACGGCGTCCAGGGCCCGCAGGCCGCCGAAGCTCATCCCCAGGTTCCGGACATCGAGAATCCCTTGCATCTCAGTCCCGGCTGCCGGCGGAGGGGGCGTCGGCACCGTGGTACTCGTAGCGCCGCCTCACGTTGCTGATGAGGCCCTGGGGCCGGAACACCATCATGAGCACCATCGTGGCGCCGAAGAGCAACATGCGGTATTGCATGAACTCCGCGAGGTAGTAGGGGAGCAGGGTGAGGATGAACGCGGCCAACACGACGCCCGTGATGGAACCCATGCCCCCGAAGACGACGATGGACAGGATGATGATGGACTCCCAGAGAGTGAAGCTGGCGGGGTTGATGAACCCCGTGTTGGCCGCGAAGATCACCCCCCCCATGCCGGCCCAGGTAGCCCCGAGGGCGAAGGCCGCGAGCTTGGTCCGCATTCGGGGGATGCCCATTGCCTCGCACGCGATCTCGTCCTCCCGCAAGGCGAGCCAGGAGCGCCCGAGTCGGGAGATCTGGAGACGGTTGACCACAAAAATCGTGAACAGCACCAACGCGATCATCACGTAGTAGATATAGAGGGTTGACTGCTGCAGGCTCAACTCCATGCCGAAGAACCCGGGCTTCGGGATGTTGGCGATCCCGCTGGGCCCTCGGGAAAAGGACCCCCAGTTCTCCAGAACCAGCCGGATGATCTCCCCGAAGCCCAACGTGACGATGGCCAGGTAGTCCCCGCGCAGCCGCAGGACGGGAATTCCGAGGAGGACCCCGAACAGTGCCGCCAGGAGCATCCCGATGGGGAGGGCGGTCCAGAACCCGATCTGGAAGTGGGCGTTCAGCAGCGCGTAGGAGTAGGCGCCGACGGCATAGAACGCCACGTACCCCAGGTCGAGGAGCCCGGCGAGTCCTACCACGATGTTGAGCCCGAGCCCCAGGACGACGTAGATCAGGGCCGTGATCATGATGCGGACCTGAAAGGTGGAGAAGACGTGGGGCATCGCGAGGGCAAAGCTCCCCAGCAGCACTACAGTCGGGACGAGCACCCGGCGATCTTCCATGAGGCGCTGGATGAGCGGCTTTCGCGTCTCCCCGGCGTTTCGAGTTGTTCCCCCCCCGCCCTTGTTCTCCAAGAGATAGCGCCACGCGAAAGAGAATACGAAGGTCGCGGCGCCGATCCAGAACATGTTGTGCCAGCGCCACTCCACCACCTCCTCGATGGTGTTGACCCGGATCACCAGGAGCGGGAAGGTGAGGAACATCATCCACAGGGAGACGAGGAGGGATTGTTTCAGTCCGTTCATGGGGTCGCTCGCTGGCGTCGTGGGGCAGACCGGAGAGCTCCGGGTCCGTGCCGTGCCGGCACGCTACACCTTCTGGGTGGTGGCCCGGCCCAGGATGCCGGCGGGCCGGAAGATGAGGATGAGGACCAGGAGGGCGAAGGCGAAGACGTCCTCGTAGTCGCTGGAGACGTAACCCGTGGCGAAACTCTCGGTCAGGCCGAGCACCAGCCCGCCCAAGGCCGCCCCCGGGATGCTCCCGATCCCGCCCAGCACCGCCGCCGTGAACGCTTTGATGCCCGCGATGAACCCGATGAAAAAGTTGATCTGGCCGATGTGGGACGCGATGAGGACGCCCCCGACCGCCGCCAGGGAGGACCCGATGACGAACGTGGTGGAGACCACCCGGTTCACGTTCACCCCCACGAGCAGGGCCATGGACTTGTCCTGTGCCGTCGCTCGCATGGCCTTCCCCATGCGGGTGTGCTTGATCAATAGCGTCAGGATCACCATGCACGCTGCCGCGGTGACCACGATGAGGACCTCCGCCGAGCTGATGAGATGGCTCACCGGCTCCAGGAACGCAAACTCCGGGACCAGGGAAGGGAACGGCAGGAAGTTCGAGGTCTGGGCCAGAAGGACGTAGTTCTGGAGAAAGATCGACATTCCGATTGCGCTGATCAGGGGCGAGAGGCGGGGTGCTTGCCGGAGGGGCTTGTACGCGATCTTCTCCACCGTGAACCCGTAAGCCATGGAGTAGATCATCGCCACCACGCCGGCGAGGAGGAGCACCGCCGGGCCCTCGAGGCCGTACAGGGTGAGCACGCTCGCTACGATCAGTGCCGTGAAGGCGCCGATCATGTAGATCTCGCCGTGGGCGAAGTTGATCAGTTGGATGATGCCGTACACCATGGTGTAGCCCAGGGCGATGAGGGCGTAGATGCTGCCCCGGGTCAGCCCGCTCATGAAGAGCTCGATGAAGTATCCCATGAGGTCTCGCCCTCGGCCCAGGCCTGCCGCGGCCTGGTAGGTGGCCCGGGAAGTGTGTTGCCCGGCGCCGTAAGGGTAAAAAAAGCAGGGGAGAAGCGGTCGCTCCTCCCCTGCGTTGTCGCGCGTTCCCGTCCGCCTACTCCTGGACCTGGACGAACTCCCCGTTCTGGACCTGGTACACGGAGAAGCCGACGCCCTTGGCGTCTCCCCGACCGTCGAAGCTGATCCTGCCCACGGGAGTCTCGACCCACTCGGTGCGCAGCGCCGTCTCCACCGCGGCGTAGTCCGTGGAGCCCGCCTTCTCGATGGTGTTCAACAGGGCCAGGGCGGCCGAGTAGGCCTCCTTGAAGAAAGCGCCCGGCTCCTCCCCGTAGGCCTTCCTGTGGGCTGCCACGGCCTCGGCGAAGAGTGGTAGCTTCGACGTGTCCCTGGGACCGGTGGCGTACACGCCCTCTGCGAACTCCTTCGCCACCTTGATGAAGGTGTCGTCCTTGACGCCGTCGTCCGAGATGAACGGGATGTCCATTTTCCTTCGCTTCATGCCCGTCACGAGCTTCGACGCCTCGGGGTGGTAGCCCCCGTAGATCAGCGCCTCTGCTCCCCTCTGGTTGACTTTCTGCAGGACGGCGGAGTAGTCCACGGCGCCGGGCGTGATGCCCTCGAAGAGGACCACCTCGCCCTTGCCGCCGGACTCATCGATGAACTTCTTGGCGAACTCGGCAAAACCCTTCCCATAATCCCCCTTGTCGTGGAGGACGGCGATCTTCTTCTTCTTGAGGGTGTCCAAGGTGAAATCCACCGCGAGCTTGGCCTGAAGGTCGTCCGAGGCGATGGTTCGGTAGAAGTTCGGGTAATCGCCGCTTTGGGTGAGGTCGGGATTCGTGGCCGAAGGGGACATCGCGATGATCTTCGCGTCCCGGTAGGTGCCCATGGCCGCCTTGGTGGCGCCGGAACAGATGTGCCCCAGGACCACGTCGACCCCGCTCGAGACGAACTTCGCCGCGATGTTCGCCGCTTTTTCGGGCTTGCACTCCTCGTCCTCCACGAGGAGCTGCACCTGCCGCCCGAGGACTCCGCCCCGGGCGTTCACCTCGTCCACGACGAGTTTCGCGGCGCGTGTGGTGGGGATGCCGTAGGAGGCGAGGTCGCCGCTGTGGGGGCCGGCCACCCCGAGCTTGATGGCGTCCTGGGCCAGGGCTGCGCCGGACAGGGACAGGAACGCTGCCCCGGTGACGACCGCCAACCGAACGAGTCCGCGCTTCTGCATCTCTTCCTCCTCGCGTCGTGTGTCTGCCCCATTCCGGGGTCAACAAGAAAGGTTCATCCGGGAAATGACCGGGTCCTCCCGTCCGGAAACGGCCGGGTGGGCCCGCCCACTCCGGCAGACGACGCCGGGCAGCCCGAAGCGCGCCTCCCATCGAGCCTTCCGGAATCT
>CAZYJP010000097.1:2325-7667 GCA_964647795.1 uncultured Thermodesulfobacteriota bacterium | reverse complement strand
GTTGCGCAGGCGGATGTTGGCGAAGGTGCCCCGCATCATGACTTCGTGGTTGCCCCGGCGGGAGCCGTAGGAGTTGAAGTCCGAGGGCTCCACCCCCTGGGCCCTGAGGTACGCACCGGCCGGGCTCTCCGCCCGAAAGGACCCGGCGGGGGAGATGTGGTCGGTCGTGATCGAGTCCCCGAAGAGCGCGAGCACCCGGGCGCCCCGGATCGCGTGGATACCGGGAGGCTCTGCGCTCAGCTCCTGAAAGAAAGGCGGCTCCCGAACGTAGGTCGATGCAGGGTCCCAGGCATAGAGGTCCCCGCCGGCGAAGCCGATGTCCTGCCACCGGCGGTCTCCGTCGAAGACCCGGGCGTACTCCTCGGAAAACATCTCGGCGCTCACGGCCCGGTCCACCGCCTCACGCACCTCTTCGTCGGTGGGCCAGAGGTCCTTCAGGTACACGGCCTCTCCGTTGGGTCCGTGCCCCAACGGCTCGCGGACGAGGTCGATGTCGACCGTGCCCGCCAGGGCGTAGGCCACCACCAGGGGGGGGCTCGCCAGGTAGTTGGCCTTGGTGAGCGGGTTGATCCGCCCCTCGAAGTTCCGGTTCCCCGACAGGACGGCGGCCACCACCAGGTCGCGATCCGACACCGCCGCCGCCACCACCTCGGGCAGCGGGCCGCTGTTGCCGATGCAGGTGGTGCACCCGTACCCTGCCGTGTGGAACCGTAGGGCCTCCAGGTAGGGGGTCAGCCCCGCCGCTTCCAGGTAGCGGGTCACGACCAGGGAGCCCGGAGCCAAGCTCGTCTTGACCCAGGGACGCACCGCCAATCCCTTCTCCACGGCATTCTTCGCGAGCAGGCCGGCACCGACGAGGAGCGCCGGGTTCGATGTGTTGGTGCACGAGGTGATGGCTGCGATCACCACCGACCCGTGGGTGAGGGAGGCATCCACATCGCCCAGCCGTACCGAGGTGCGGTCCTCCTCGTAAGAATCGGACCGGAGGGGATGGTGCACCACCGGCTCCTCCAGGGGCGCCCCCCCCTCCTCCAGCCACCGGCCCCCGTCGGGATCCTCGGGGCGGTCGGCCTCCACTCCCTTGCTGTAGGCGGTGCGCAACTCCCTTTCGAACGACGCCTTCACCTGCGGCAGTATCACCCGGTCCTGGGGCCTTTTCGGGCCCGCAAGGCAGGGCTGCACCGTACCCAGGTCGAGCTCGAGGACCTCGGAGTAGGCGGGCTCGGGCATGCCATCGGTGCGGAAGAGGCCCTGCTCCTTCGTGTACCGCTCCACCAGGTCCGCGAGGTCCTCCCCGCGGCCGGTGAAGCGCAGGTACTCCAGAGTCACGCGGTCCACGGGAAAAAATCCCACGGTGGCCCCGTATTCGGGTGCCATATTGGCCAGGGTCGCGCGGTCGGGCAGACTCAGGCGCGTGAGGCCCGGACCGCAGAACTCCACGAACTTTCCCACCACGCCGTGCCTTCGGAGCAGCTGGGTGACGGTGAGCACCAGGTCGGTGGCGCTGACCCCCGGTCTCAACTCCCCGGTGAGCCGCAGCCCCACCACCGAGGGAGGGAGCATGTTTAGGGGGTGAACGAGCATGATCGCCTCGGCCTCGATCCCCCCCACCCCCCAGCCCAGAACCCCCAGGCCGTTGATCATCGTGGTGTGGGAGTCGGTTCCCACCAGCGAGTCGGGAAACGCCTCGCCGTCCCGCACCTGGACGACTCGGGCCAGGTACTCGAGATTGACCTGGTGGCAAATACCCGTAGCCGGGGGTACCACGCGGAAGTTGTCGAAGGCATGCTGCCCCCACTTCAGGAACTCGTAGCGCTCGCGGTTTCGCTCGAACTCCTTCTCGGCGTTGAACGAGAGGGAAGCGGAGGTGCCGAAGCGGTCCACTTGGACCGAGTGGTCGATGACCAGCTCCACGGGGATGAGAGGATTGATCTTCCTGGGATCCCCGTCGAGCCGGTCCATGGCGGCGCGCAGGGCCGCCAGGTCCACGACTGCGGGCACCCCCGTGAAGTCCTGCAGGAGCACCCGGGCCGGCAGGAACGCGAGCTCCCGCTCCGCCTCTCCGGCGGCCCCCCAGCGGGCCAGGGCCGCCACGTCGTCCTCGCCGATGAGGTAGCCGTCACAGTTGCGGAGCACCGCCTCCAGGAGGACCTTCACCGAGAACGGAAGGTGCGAGACGGCGCCGACGCCGGCGTTCTCGAGGGCCGGCAAGCTGTGGTAAAGCACGTCGCCGGAGCGGGTGGAGAGCTTGGCGGGGGGGGCGAACCGGGGCATCTTCACACTCCTGGTGCCGATGTGGGGCCCGACAGGGGTCGGGAGCAGGGACGGACCGAAGGGAGGGCAAGGAAACCACACGGGCGGAGACCGCGCAAGTGTGGGGTCCCCAAGTTCCCCCCGTGCCCGGCGGGAGGGTTGGGGAGGCGTGGGCCGCGAAAGGGACTTCGGCCTCCGGAACGCCGGTTCAGGGCTGACAGGCTGGGTCTTCCAGGAGTTTCTCGATCTCGCGGATGACTCCGGGGGAGTCCCCCACATGGCTGGACCGGATAATTCCCTGGCAGTCGATGATGACCTTGAGGGGGATCAGCCCGGCCAGGCCGTAGGTCTTGGTCGCGACCTCGAACGTCGTGTCCATCAAGAGGGGGTAGGAGATCCCGTGCTTCTCCTTGAGTACCCCGATCCTCCTCCGGTCGCTCCGGTCACCTCTGCTCAACGTGACCGCCAGCAGTTCGTACCCACGGGGCCGGAGGGTCTCGTACTCTTCCACCAGCCGAGGGATCTCGGCCACACAGATGTCGCACCAGGTGGCCCAGAAATCGAGCATCACCACCTTCCTGCCCAGGTAGTCCGAGAGCGCCACCCGCTTCTTGCTCGAGAACTCCTCGAGAGCGAAGTCCGGCGCGGGGTCCCCGATCTGAAGCCTCATCGCAGGGCCCTGGGCTCGGGCGGCCTCCCCTCCCGACCACGCCGCGAGCATCCCCACCGCCAGCAGAACCCCCACCCGGGCTCGCTTCGTCACTCCCATATCTCGGCTCCCGTCTCTTCCCACGGCTCTCCCCTCCCCCTGCCGGCCGGGGTGCACACCGGGGGGATCTCGCTCCGGGTTGCTGGGCCCGCTTCCTTCCCCGACCGCACAGCTCGGGTGCCCCGCCGCCCCTGACCCCCCAAGGGCGTGGAACACCGTGCGGCCGAGAAAGACAACATGGGACGGGGGGTGGGGAGAGAGGGCTGTAAGCCGGGTTCTGTACCCTTTTTGGGCGGCAGCCATTCCTCTGGGACCTCGATCGCTCGAGGCCTCAAGCGACCTACCCGGGAGCCTGGGGCGGGCCGCCCTCGTAACGCTCCCCTATTTGGTCTTGCTCCGGGTGGGGTTTGCCGAGCCGGCCCGGTCACCCGGGCCGCTGGTGAGCTCTTACCTCACCGTTTCACCCTCACCGGGCCGAAACCCGGCGGTCTGCTCTCTGTTGCACTTTCCTTCGGGTCACCCCGACTGGACGTTATCCAGCACCCTGCCCTTCGGAGCCCGGACTTTCCTCCCCGTTTCCGGGGCGGCTGCCCGCCCTCATTCCCCTACCTCCCGTCCAAACTCTCTTCGATGCGGCCCGAGCCCGGCGAGTCCGCGCGCCCATCCTTGTGAGAACGGCCCCCTCTATCACGCGGCTGAAAAAGCAGCCTGTGTGAGGTTCGAAGGGGCCGTCCCCGAGACGATTCCCCAGGACAGCGGAATCGGACGCGCCGTCGGCGCGCCCGGAAGGCGAGCCTCAGGACGGGGCGAGTCCACCCGTAGCTGAAAAACCCAGGGAGGGGGGTTTTCAGCACCCTGCTATGCTTGGTCGTTGACCTTGGGCGGCACCAGAATCCGATGACAGTTGGGGCACTGGATCACCTTGGAGCGCCGCATGACTTCATTATACATCTGCGGGGGTATTCGCATGAAGCACGCCGTGCACGCCTCGTTTCGCGCCGGCACCACCGCGAGCCCCCCCCTCCGGGAGCGGATCAGGCGATAGCGGTCCACGACCTCGCGGGGAAGGGTCTTGAGGATCGCGGTCTCCTGCCCCTTGCATTCCGCGACGGACGATTCGGTTTGCTCCATCACCTGGGAGAGCGTTTGCTCCGCCTGCTGGAGGCTCTCCGCCATCCCCTGGATCTCCCCCCGCAAGCCCGCGATCTCTCCTTCCATCGCCTCGAGATCCTGCATCTCCCGAAGCTGCGCCTCTTCCTGCTCGGTGATCACCTGCTTGGCCGACGCGATCTCCTGGAGCACCGCCTGGTACTCCCGACTGGTCTTGACATCCCCGAGCCGTCCCTTGACCCTCCCCATCCGGTCCTTCTCGGCCTTGAGCAACAGCTCTCGCTTCCGGCGCTCCATGTCGACCGCGCGGGCCTTGTCCTCCTTCTCGGAGAGGGCACTCTCCGCCTTGCGCAGCAACCCCTCGGCCTGCTCTTTTTCCTGGGCAGCCCCCCGCCGCCTGGCCTCCAGCCGATCCATCTCGTCGGCCACCTCCTGAAGTCTCTCCAACAAGCCCAGCACGTCCTCTTCCAATGCCGCCTCCTCGTCGTTCAGGTCTCTTGCACGAAATCAGCGGGGGCGCTCGGCACGTCCACCGCCACGAAAGGGTCGGACTCCTGGTACGGCTCGACTGTCAAGACCCGACCCTCACGGGAGGCCCAGGATCTGAGGTGGGAAACCATGAGATCGACCGCCACTCGCTCGCTCGGGCCGTGGCCCACGTCCAACAGGGAGAGTCCCGCTTGGCGGGCCTCGAGGGCTGCGTGGTACTTGACGTCCCCGGTCACCAGGACCTGGGCGCCGACGCCGAGTGCTTCCGGCCACAGGGAGGCTCCGCTGCCGCCGCAGACCGCCACCCGCTCCACGAGGGCGTCGGGGTCTCCCACGAGACGGGCGGCTCCGGCACCGAGCACCTGGGAGACCTCACGGGCCCAGGTTCCGAGTCGTCGCGGAGCCGGCAGGATGCCCCAACGGCCCACACCGGCCTCCGGCGAGGGACCCTCCATCCGGTAGACATCGACGGCAGGGGTTTCGTAGGGGTGTGCGAGGCGAAGGGCCGTCAGCACCCCCTCCACGCGGCTGCGGCCCAGGACGGCCTCGATCCGGGTCTCCTCCACCCGCTCCTCGCGCCCCACTTCCCCGAGAAAGGGCCGAGCGCCGGGGCGGGGGACGAAAAACCCCTCTCCGCGGGAGGCGAAGGAGCACCCCTCGTACCCGCCGATCCGCCCCGCCCCTCCGCGCGGAGCCGATCAGACAGCCCGCGAATGAACGCCACAAACGCCTCCTTGTCCTCCTCCTCGAAGCCTTGGCCTTCCAGATCGATGTCCACCCC
>CAZYJP010000097.1:0-2315 GCA_964647795.1 uncultured Thermodesulfobacteriota bacterium | reverse complement strand
TACCCGCCGATCCGCCCCGCCCCTCCGGCGGAGAGCGCACGCCGCACCGGGGCTTCGTACCCCACGGGCACGGTGACCACGAGCTTGCACAGAGCTTCGCCCTCCCCCAGGGGGCGCACGTCGCGGATCCCGAGGCGGTCTGCCAGGGCGTCGTTCACGCCGCCTTGCGCGCGGTCCAGGTTCGTGTGAGCCGCATACAAGCCCACGCCCGAGCGAACGAAACTCGCCAGGAGTTGCGGGACGGGGCTCGAGAGATCGAGGCGGTGGAGGGGTTCGTGGAGGAGGGGATGGTGGGTGACGAGAAGTTGAGCGTTGCGCCGGAGGGTCTGGGAGAGGGCTGTGGGGGAGGGGTCCAGGGTCACGACAACCATCTGGACAGGGGCCTTGGGGTCTCCCACCTGCAGCCCTGGATTGTCCCAGGGCTCGGCGAGCCCCACGGGGGCGAGCTCCTCCAAGGCTCTCGCCACCTCAGAGAGAGTGAGCGCCATCTACCGAGCCACCTCCCCTCGCTCGAGCGGGTCTGAATCGATCATGCGCACGCAGCGGCGATCAAGAGAGTGGTGGGCCCACCTGGATTCGAACCAGGGACCGACCGGTTATGAGCCGGCAGCTCTCACCAGCTGAGCTATGGGCCCTACAGGAACGGGGGATTATCTCCCCCTGCCCAGGGTGTGTCAACAACCGGTGCGAGCCGCGATTCACCGCCTTCGATCGGGGCGGCGGTCTGTCCACCCTCGTGTCATCCGGCATCGTCTGCCGGAGTGGGCGGGGCCACCCGGCCGTTTCCCGGATGAGCCTGCCAGAAGCCGTGCTCCGCCTGCCCCTTCACGTCGGCAGGCGAGACTTCGGGTAGGAGCCGAGGACCTTGACGAAGAGGCAGCGGCTGCGCAAACCGTCCAGCGCCCTGCCCACCTCCGTGTCGACTACGTGACCATCGCAGTCCACGAAGAAGACATACTCCCACGCCTTCTGCTTCATGGGCCGGGACTCGATCTTCGTGAGGTTGACCCCGTTCTCGTGGAAGGCCTGGAGCATGCGGTACAGGGCCCCCGGCTCGTCGCGCACCGCGAAGAGCACCGAGGTCTTGTCCCGGCCCGTCCGGTCCGGGATCTCGCGGCCGATCACCAGGAAACGGGTGTAATTGTTGGGGTGGTCCTCGATGCGCGCCTCCACGGTCTCCAGGCCGTAGAGGGTGCCCGCGAGCTCGCCCGCCACCGCCGCCGCGTCGGGATCTTCGGCCGCGATCTTGGCCGCCTGGGCAGTGGAGGACGCGTCGAACACCGGCGTGTCGGGAAAGTTCTCCTCCAGCCACCGGCGGCACTGCGCCAGGGCCTGTGGGTGCGAGTAGATGCGTACCACGTCCCCCCCTCTACCGCTTCGGTTCAGGAGGTTGTGGGTCACCCGAAGCATCACCTCGGCGACGATCTTCAGGTCGGAGCTCAGGAACATGTCCAGGGTGTAGCTCACCACCCCCTCGGTGGTGTTCTCGATCGGGATCACCCCGTAGGGGGCCTTTCCCTTCTCCACCACGTCGAAGACCTCGGCGATGGTACGCACGGGGCGGTACTGCGCCGACAGCCCGAACTGCTTGAGACATGCCTGGTGCGTAAAAGTCGCCGGAGGCCCCAGATACGCCACGGTCAGGGGGTGCTCCAGGGAGAGGGAGGCGGAGATGATTTCCTTCCACACGGGCCGAATGGCCGAGGTAGGGAATGGACCGGAGTTCCCCTCCTCCAGCCCCCGGACCAGGTCCTCTTCGCGACCCGGGGCGTAGAATGCGGCCCCCTGCCCCTTCTTCACCTCCCCCACCGCGAGGGCGAGCCGCGCCCTCTCGTTCAAGAGGCGGAGAAGCTCAGCGTCCACCTGGTCGATGGCGCCCCGAAGCTCCACGAGTCGCTCCCTGGGATCGGCCTTTCTCCCCATCGCTCCTTCGTCCTGTCTTCCGGGGGCCGGCCGGCGAGCGCCGCCCCCCCCTGGTCACCAACCCGGTTCCGGTAGCACCGAGAGGCGGATCTCCCCGACGCAGGGCCTCCACCTCTTCCGGCTTCAGGTACCGCCACGCTCCCTCCGCCAGGCCTTCGGCCGTGACAGACCCCACCGAAACCCGGACGAGCTCCACCACGTGCCCTCCCACAGCCTGGACCATCCGCCGCACCTGGCGCTTGCGCCCCTCCACGAGGGCGATCCGGAAGCGGACGCCGCTCGCCGTGGGGCGGACCCCCCACACCCGGGCCGGAGCGGTCGGGCCGTCCTCGAGCTCCACCCCCACGGAGAGCTGCCTCAGTTCCTCCTCCCCCAGATCGCCGGCAGCCGTG
>CAZYJP010000096.1:0-7702 GCA_964647795.1 uncultured Thermodesulfobacteriota bacterium | reverse complement strand
GGGCGAGCATCCGGGCTGCCTCCACGGGGTAGCGCCCCACCGCCGATTCCGCCGAGAGCATGACTGCGTCGGTGCCGTCCAGGATGGCGTTGGCCACGTCGGTGGCCTCGGCCCGGGTGGGCCGGCGATTGGCGGTCATGCTCTCGAGCATCTGGGTGGCGGTGATGACGGGCTTTCCGAGAACGTTGGCCTGGCGCATGAGGTCCTTCTGCACCAGCGCCATGCGCTCGATGGGGATCTCCACCCCCAGGTCGCCCCGGGCGATCATGATGCCGTCGGCCGCCTCCAGGATCTCTTCCAGCTTCAGCAGGGCTCCCGCCCGCTCGATCTTCGCGATGACAAAGGGGTGGTGGCCCAACTCCGCCGCCGCGGCCCGCACCGCCCGCACGTCCTCGGCCGAGGCCACGAATGACTGGCCCACCGCGTCCACGCCGTGCTCCAGGGCAAACCGCAGGCACTCCCGGTCGTGGTCGGTGAAGGCGCCGATGCCCAGGTCGATCCCCGGGAGGTTCAAGCCTTTGCGGGAGCTCAACTCGCCCCCCACCACCACCGTGCACCGCACCTCGTCCCCACGGGCACCCTCGACCCGGAGCTGGATCGCGCCGTCGTTGAGGAAGAGGGTGTCTCCGGGCGCCACCACCCGGGGGAGCCGGGGAAAGGACACCGAGGCTCGCGTGGCGTCTCCGGTCACGTCGTCGATCGTGAGCACGAAGGGCTGCCCGGCCCGCAGTTCCACGGGCTCGGGCTCGATCTGGCCGATGCGCATCTTGGGGCCCGGCAGGTCCGCCATGAGGGCCAGCCGGCGCCCCACCGCGTCGCTTGCGGCCCGCAGCCGGCCGATGACCTGCGCGTGGCCGGGGAAGTCGCCGTGGGAGAAATTGAGCCGGGCCACGTTCATACCGGCCCGCAGCAGGTCCTCGATGACTTCCGGGGAGTCGGACGCAGGGCCGATGGTGCACACGATCTTCGTCTTGTTCTGGGGAAGTGCCACGGTTCGCCCTCCGCGGTGTGGGTGTGGGCGTGCGCCGAGGTCGGCGGCTTTTCGGAGCCAAGAGGTCTCGGGAAGCCTCTCTCAGGGACCACAGTACTTCAGCGAGCCCCTCGCGTCACCCTTTCGCCCGGGTTCATGCCGGGACGGTGGGCGCCCAGGCCCTTCAAAACGACTGGGTCGCATTCCGGCCCCCGGCCCGCCCGCCGGGTCAGAGGTCCGGGCGGGCAGCGCAACCGGGGCCGCTCCCCCTTGCGATCCCCCCTTCAGCGGGTAGGTTCCCTCTCTGTATCCTTCCTCGCCCTTCGGCATCCAATGCCCGTCTGCAACCCTGGGGGGCTCGAGAGGAGAGGCATGGGCCGCGCGATCACCCGCTTTGCCGTCACATACCCGAAGCTCGTCCTGATTCTCGCGCTGGTTCTCACGGCCGCCACGCTCGTGCGGGTGGGGCAGGTCCGTGTCGACACCGACCCCGAGAACATGCTCGACGAGGACGAGGCGGTGCGGGTCTTTCACAACGAGGTGAAGCGCTCCTTCTCCCTCTCGGACATGCTCGTGCTGGGGGTGGTCAACGAGAGTCACCCCGACGGCGTCTTCAACCCCGAGACCCTGGGTAAGGTGTACCGGGTCACCGAGGGCATCCGGGCCCTCCAGGGCGTCGTGGTGTCCGACCTCATGACCCCGAGCACCGTGGACGACATCCTCCAGGCCGGCCCGGGTTCGGTGCGCTTCCAGTACCTCATGGAGAGCCCGCCCCGGACCCGGGAGGAGGCCTTGCACCTGCGGGACCGGGCCATGGCCAACCCGCTCTTGCGCGGCACCCTGGTGAGCGAGGACGGGAAAGCCCTGGCCCTCTACGTCCCGATCGAGGCGAAGAAGATCGCCCACCGGGTGGGGGAGGAGCTGCGCGCCCTCGTCGCCGCCGAGCCCCCGGGGGCCGAAGAGTACCACCTGACAGGCCTCCCGGTGGCCGAGGACACCTTCGGGGTCGAGATGTTCCGGCAGATGGCCGTCTCGGCGCCCCTTGCGGGCCTGGTCGTCTTCCTCCTCATGCTTTTCTTCTTCCGCAAGCTCACCCTCGTGGTGGCCCCCATGGTGGTGGCGATGCTCACGGTGATCGCGACCATGGGCGCTCTCATCAGCACGGGAAACACCGTGCACATCATGAGCTCGATGATCCCCATCTTCCTCATGCCCATCGCTGTGGTGGACTCGGTCCACATCCTCTCGATGTTCTTCGACCGCTACCAGCTCCTCAAGGACCGCGCCCGCACACTGCAGGCGGTGATGGACGAGCTCTTCACTCCCATGCTCTACACGAGCCTCACCACCTTCGCCGGCTTCGCGAGCCTGGCCCTGACGCCGATCCCGCCGGTGCAGGTCTTCGGCCTCTTCGTGGGCCTCGGTGTCGCCGTGGCGTGGCTCCTGACGGTGACCCTGGTGCCGGCCTACATCATGCTCTTCATCCCCGAGGGCGCGCTCCGGAGCTTCGGTGCCACGGCCCACGGGGAAGATGACGAGGGCCACTCGCCCCTGGCGCGGCTCATGGTCTGGACGGGCAGGATCACCCAGCAGAGGGCCCGGACCTGGCTCGCCCTCACGGTCGCCGTGCTCGCGCTCTCGGCCTGGGGGATCAGCCGCATCCAGATCAACGACAACCCGGTGAAGTGGTTCGTGCCGAGCCACCCCATCCGGGTGGCGGACGAGGTCTTGAACCGCCACTTCGGCGGCACCTACGAGGCCTACCTTGTCTTCGAGCCGCCGGCATCGGCCGAGCAACTCGGCCGAGAGCTCGCGGGGGTGCGGCGCTGGCTCGAGGACGCCCGGGCCGGGGCATCGCCCGAGGCCGCCGTCCTCGTCGGGGGCCTGGTCGGCCGCCTCGAGGCTTTTGCGGCCGACGAGGCTCGGGTCGAGCGGCCGAGCCCGGGAGCCGTTCTGGACCGCCTGGCCGCGGAGCTCGACCACCTGGAGGCAGCGGCGCCGGAATCGGTCCTCGACGAGCTCGAGATCCTGGCCGAGGACCTGGAAGACCAGCGCACGGCCCTCCACACCTTCAAGGGCCCGGAGGTCCTGCGCTGGGTGGAGGGGCTCCAGGAGCATCTGGCCGCCCACCACATCGTGGGCAAGTCCAACGGCCTCACCGATGTGGTGAAGAAGGTCCACGGGGAGCTCTTCGAGGCTCGGCCGGAACAGTTTCGCATCCCCGACTCGGCGGCGGCCGTGGCCCAGACGATTCTCGCCTTCCAGTCCAGCCACGACCCCGAGGACGTGTGGCACCTGGTGACGCCGGACTTTCGGCGCCTGAACCTCTGGGTCCAGCTCCGAAGCGGGGATAACAGGGACATGGAGGGAGTGCTCGCCGAGGTGGAGGCCTACCTGGCCGCCCACCCGCCGCCCCTGGACCTCGATCACGCGTGGGCCGGGCTCACGTACCTCAACGTCGTGTGGCAGGACCGGATGGTGAAAGGGATGCTCACGAGCCTCCTGGGGAGCTTCGCCGTGGTGCTCGTGATGATGATCGTCCTCTTCCGATCGGTCCTCTGGGGCCTGCTCTCGATGATCCCGCTCACGGTGACCATCGCCTTCATCTACGGCCTCATCGGGCTTGTGGGCAAGGACTACGACATGCCCGTGGCCGTGCTCTCGAGCCTCACCCTGGGGATGAGCATCGACTTTGCGATTCACTACCTGCAGCGGTGTCGCGAGTGCTACCGGGAGACGGGTTCCTGGCCTCAGGCGGCGGCCCTGATGTCGCTCGCGCCCTCGCGGGCGATCGCCCGAAACGCCATCGTGATCGCGGTGGGCTTCCTGCCCCTGCTGTTCGCCCCCCTCGTACCGTACCGCACGGTCGGGATCTTCCTGGCCACGATCATGGCGGTCTCCGCCGTGGCCACGGTGGGGATCCTCCCGTCTCTCGCGAAGGTCTTCCAACGCAGGCTTTTTCGGGGGGAAGCCCCGGCGTGCGAGATCGAGAGCCGGCCTGCCTGACGCGGGCCGCCGAAGGAGACAAGGCATGAGATACATCTGGATCGTTCTGGCCGCCGCCCTCGCCCCGGCCACCGTCTGGGCCCTCACCGCCGGGGAGATCGTGGACCGGGCCAACCGGGCCTCCTACTACGCGGGGGACGACGGGGTCGCCCGGACCACCATGGTCATTTCGGACAAGGAGGGCCGGACCCGGGAACGGGAGTTCACGATCCTGCGCAAGGACCTTGAGGACGGGGCCGAGCAGCTCTATTACGTCTACTTCCACAAGCCCGGCGACGTGCGCCGCACGGTCTTCCTGGTGCACAAGCGGGTGGGCCGCGACGACGACCGCTGGCTCTACCTCCCCGCCCTCGACCTGGTCCGGCGCATCGGGGCCTCGGACAAGCGCACGAGCTTCGTGGGGTCCCACTTCTTCTACGAGGACGTCTCGGGCCGCTCCCCGGCCGAGGACACACACACCCTGGCGGAGGCTACGGCCCAGCACTACGTGCTCGACAACGTGCCGGTGGACCCGAAGAGCGTCGAATTCGCCCGCTATCGGGTCTGGGTCGACAAGGAGACCTTCCTGCCCATGGCAGCCGAGTACACGGACGCCCAGGGCAACGTCTACCGCCGCCTCGAAGTCCTGGAGGTCCGGGAGATCTCGGGACTTCCCACGGTGGTGAAGGCCCGCATGGAAGACCGCAACACCGGCGGCAGCACCCTCATGACCTTCGAGCAGGTGGAGTACGACAAGGGGATCCCGGAGGAGATCTTCACCGAGCGGTATCTGCGCAACCCGCCGAGGGAGTACATCAGGAGATAGGAGCCAGGGGTCGGGGGCTAGGGGCCATGCCCCAGGTCCCGGTCCCCGGCCCCAGTCCCCAGTCCCCGCCCCCCGAGGTTCCCATGCGCCGACTCACGTTCCTCTGCCTGTTCCTCCTCGCCGCCGGCCCCGCGGTCGGGGCCGAACTGCCCTTCCACGGGTTCCTGGAGGCGGCGGCCGGTGCACGGGTCGTGGAGGACGACGCCGCCCGGGACGACGTGCTCCTGGAGGAGGCTCGGTTCCAACTCGGCTTCCTGCGCGACGGCGACCGGGGCAGCCTGGCCTTCCGGGCCGATTTCGTCTACGACGGGGTGGACCGGGAGAGCCGGGTGGAAGTCCGGGAGGCCAACGTGCTCCTCCTCCCCTGGGAGAGCGTGGACTTGAAGGCCGGCCGACAGGTCCTCACCTGGGGCACCGGGGACCTGATCTTCCTCAACGACCTCTTTCCCAAGGACTGGCAGAGCTTCTTCATCGGGCGCGACGACGAGTACCTGAAAAAACCCTCGGACGCGGTTCGCGCCACCTGGTTCGGGGGGTGGGCAAACGTCGACCTCGCCTGGATGCCGGTCTTCGAGCCGGATGGGTTCATCTCGGGGGAGCGCCTCTCCTACTGGAACCCAGCCGCGGACCGGCGGTTCGGCCCGAAGGACCCGGCGATCGAACCGGACGAGCCCCGGAAGACTCTGGGGAACGGGACCCTGGCCGGCCGGTTGTTTCGGAATTTCGGGGGCTGGGAGACCGCAGTCTACGGATTCCGGGGCCGCTACGGACAACCCAAGGGCTTCGACCCTGGGGCGGGAGCGGCGATCTTCCCGCGCCTCGAGGCCTGGGGCGCGAGCACCAGGGGGGCCCTTCTGGGGGGCGTCGCCAACGTCGAGGCGGCGTGGTACCGGAGCCTCGACGCCCGAGACGGGAACGACCCCCATCTGCCCAATGACGAGGCGCGGGTTCTCCTTGGCTTCTCCCGGGAAGTCTTGCGGGAACAAAATCTGGGCCTCCAGGCCTACCTGGAGCGGGCCCTCGAGTACCCGGCCCCGGGCTTCACCGACCAGAACCGCTGGTGGCTCACCGCCCGTTACACCGGGCTCTTCCTTCAGCAGAACCTCACGCTCTCGCTCTTTGCCTTCTATTCCCCCTCCGAGGACGACGCCTACCTCAGGCCCAGGGCAGGCTACAAGCTCTCCGACGAGATTCTCCTCACGGTCGGAGCCAACGTCTTCCTCGGCGCCCACGACGACACCTTCTTCGGCCAGTTCGAAGACAACACCAACCTCTACGCCCGGGTGCGGTACAGCTTCTGAGGGGAGATGGACGCCGGCACGGCCATGAGGGTCACGGTGGCCTTGGCCGTGAGGCGTTCCCCGCTACCGGTCACCGCAAAGACCTCGGACTCGGCCACGAGCACCGTGCGGCCGGGGCTCAGGACCCGCGCGCGGCACTGCACCTCGTCGCCGAGCGCGGGTTTGAGGAAGTTGATCTTGAACTCGATGGTGAGGATGCGCCGGTCCTCGGGGACCAGGGTGTAGGCCGCGTAGCCGGCGCTGTGGTCTGCCAGGGTTGCCAGGACGCCGGCGTGGACGAAGCCGTCCTGCTGCCGGTGCTCGGGGCGGACCGCCACGCGGGTGTGAAACTCCCCTGCCTCGACCCGGTCCACCTGGAACCCGCAGTGTGCCGGAAAACCCTGGACGAAGTCCCGAGCCAGGAAGGCTGCCCGCGCAGGATCCAGACTCGAGCGCCTAGTGCTCATGGGTGAGACCCACCAGCCAGCCCCAGTTCCGGGTGTCCCCGGCCCCGCGGCGGCCCGCCACGGAGAAGCGCCAGTGTTCGGCGCGCCAGCCCAGGGCCGACCCGAAGGTGACGAAGTCCCTCTTGCGGCCCACACCGAAAGGTCCCGACTCGCCGGTCGCCTCGGCGCCGGCCCACAGCCGCCGCCACACCGGCCCCCGGAGGGCGGTCCCCCAGGTGACGAGGTCGTCCTGGCTTCGGTTCCTGGCGGGATTTCCCAGAACTGCGAGGCCGGCGTTCATAGATAAGAGGGTCTGCCCCAGGTACAGGTCCCAGAGGGCGGCGAGGAAGAAATCCGTCTCGTTGGTGCCCAGGTCGTCCCGGTCCGAGGCCGAGGGGATCTTCATCCCAAAGCGCAGGGCCCCCCGGTGGGCCTCGCGGGCGAAGAGCCCCAGCTTGGTCCAGAGTCGCAGGTCGCCGGACCCGGACCGGCCGCCCCCGCCGCCCTCGGGCTCGGAATAGAGGACCTGGTAGTGGAGCGAGACTTCGGCCCGAGGCCCGACGCCCAGCGTTCCTTCCACCTCCGGCAGGGTCCACAGGGTTCCCTCCCGGGGCGTCGGCAGGACCCCGAACTGGCGGAACGACTTCTGCTGGACCGTCCGTCCCACCCCCACCGACAGGGAATACTGGCCGAGGGTCAGGTTGGATGCCTCTTCCGTGAGGTAGGGCCACTCGGCTCGGGCGTGCTCTCCGCCCAGAAGGGCCAGCGCCAGGACCGCCGTGCCGACCCATGAGGGCCGAGAGGACCGAAACCGCGCAGTGCGCCGGAGGGACATGGGTGCCCGCACAGACGGCAGCTTCACTGCCGGCCCCCCTCGAGGTCGGCGATGGCGACGTTGGAGAGCGCCCAGAGCACGTCCAGGGCTAGGTGGAGGTGCGCCCGGGCGTCCACGAGGAGGGCTGCCGAGGCGGGAAACTCCGTGCTCGCGACCCAAAGGAGCACCTGCAGGGGAATCCGGGGCAGTGCGGGGAGCACGGCGGCTGCGTCGGCTCCGGCGGCGCCGGAACCCCCCAAGGCGGCGGCCGCCGGGGCGAGGTCTTCGGGACGGGAGCCGAAGGCCTTCTCCAGGCGGGGGGTGGCGAGGCCGTGGGGTCCCCGGAAGAAGGCTTCCCCTCCGGGGAGTCCCCGGAAGGCC
>CAZYJP010000095.1:0-7786 GCA_964647795.1 uncultured Thermodesulfobacteriota bacterium | reverse complement strand
CCGTTCCTCGAGAACCCGGACACGGCGGCGGAGGCGTTGCGTCTCCAGGGCCAGCCTGACGATGAGCTTGATCGCGTCGGCCTTGAAGGGCTTCTTGATATAGTCGTAGGCACCGAGCTTGAGGCTCTCCACGGCGCTCTCCACCGACCCGTAGCCGGTCACCACGATCACCAGGAGATCCGGATCCCGGCTGCGCAACTCCCGAAGCACCTCGATGCCGTGCAGGTCGGGGAGGTTGAGGTCGAGCAGCACCAGGTCGACCCCCTCCCGGTCGACCGCCTCGAGGGCCTGCCGGCCGCTCTCGACCCCACGCACCGCATACCCTTCCTCTCCCAGGATGCGTTCGAGTTGTGCCCGCAGGAACTCCTCGTCGTCTACGATGAGGATCGACTCGGCCGTCATGGCACTGCGGCCGCCGTCCCCTGCGGAACCGCGCAGGATCCGACTCCGGCGCTCTCCGACAGCATCGCCGGAAGGTGGATGACGAACGTCGCTCCGCGACCGGCCTTCGGCTCCAGCACGATCTGCCCCCCGTGGTCGGCGACGATGGTGTGGGCGATGGAGAGCCCCAGGCCGGTCCCACCCGATCTCAATGTGTAGAAGGGCTCGAAGATCCGCTCTGCCTCCTCCGGCGGAACCCCCGGCCCCGTATCCTCCACCCGCACTTCCACCTGCCCCTCGGCCGCACGGCCCAGCACTCTCAGCTCCCCACCATCGGGCATCGCCTGCAGGGCGTTGAGATACAGGTTCAACAGGGCCTGCTTGAGCTTTTCCGGATCGCCCCGGACCTGGGGAAGGCCGGGTTCCGCACGGAAGATCACGCGCACACCTTGGTTTCTTGCCTGCTTCTGGAGAAGGAAGAGGCTCTGTTCCAGCACCTCCTCCGCGCGGAACGTCCGCTCCTCGATCCGATCCACCCGTGCATAAGCCAACAACTCCTGGATGATACCCTCGAGGCGCTCGACTTCCTGCAGGGCCCGAGCGGCGAGCCCTCGGTCCTCTCCCGACGGGAGTCGGTCGTGGAGATCGTCGAGGAGCAGCGAGACGCCGGTCAGGGGGTTTCGGATCTCGTGGGCCACGCTGGCGGCCATCCGGCCCAGGGAGGCCAGGCGGTCCACCCGCTCCAGGGCCCGGGTCATGGACCGTTCCTCCGTGACGTCCCGAAGCTGAAGGATCAACCCTGGGCCTCCCTCGGCCTGGAAGCGGCTCGGAACCCAGGTGAAGGTTCGGCACCCCCGGGGCGTCTCGATCTCGAACTCCCCGGGCTCCTCACTCTCCCCCTCCCCCAGGGTCCCCACCCAGCGGGCGAGGCCCGGGTCTACCCCGCACTCTTCCAGAGTGCGCCCTCTGGCGCTCGCCTCGTCCAAGCCCAGGGCAAGCTCCGCGTAAGGGTTCACGGTGAGCACCTCCCTCCGGCTTCCCAGGGTCACGAGGCCTGATCCGAGGGAGTCCACGACCGCCTCTATGAAGGCTCGCGCCCGATGGGCCTCCTCGTAGAGACGCGCCCGCTCGATGGCTCGGGCTGCCTGGCCCGCCACGATCTGAAGGGCGTCCACCCGGTGCTCGGGGATGGGGCGGCCGGTGACGGCGTTGTCCGCACCGAGGACACCCACGACGGCGTCACGGATCTTCATCGGGACGTAGACGAAGCTCGAGGTCCCGCCGACCGCTGCCATGCGCAGGTCCAGAGGGGAGAGTCCCGTGGCGGCATTCAACTCCCTCACGTGAACCAGGGTCCCGGTGCGGACGACCCGGACCGGCACGCAGTCGTGTCGCGAGAGGTCGAAAGAGGTCTCGAGGACCCGTCTCTCGTCGGGCCCTTCGAAGCCGTTCACCGCCACGCAGCGCAGGTGCTGGCCGTCGCCGTCCAGGACGTACAGGAGCACCCGGTCGAACCCCAGGCCCTCCACACAGGTGCGCAGGATGATCCCGAGCAGCTCTTCCCGGTCGAAGGTCGCGCCGAGAAACCCACTGATCGACTGGATGTGGCTCAAGGTGGCGATCTGTTCTTCCAGGCGTTCGGCGTAGGCGTGGGCGTCGTCTCGCGACCGCTCCAAGGCCTTCAGGCTGTCCCCCAGCCGTCCCTCCTTCTCCTCCAGGAGCTCACCCATGCGGTTCAACGCCCGGGCCAGGTCCCCCACCTCGTCCCCGGGGATCTCCTCCACCCGGGCCGAGAGGTCCCCTCCGGCGATCCGCTCCGCCATCCGCGCCATGGTGTGCACCGGCCGGGCGATGGCCCGGGATAGCCAGAAGGCCGCCCCCAGCACGGCAAGCCCCAGGACCCAGGCCAGAAAAAGACCTGTTCGCAACGTCTCCCGGGCGGCCTCGGCAATGGTCTGCCCGGTCGCGGCCGCCTCCCGGTGGAACGCCTCGGTGAGCGCCCCGATCGTCACGCCGCCGAACACCAGGGGGGGCTGGCCCGAGCCGAGACGCACGTAGATGGGGGCGTAGGCCATCACCTTGTCGACGCCGGCCACGTTGAACGTTCGCGTCACCCCCGATCGGCCCTCGCGCACGGCCTGGGCCACCAAGGGGTAGTTGGGGTGGACGAAGCCGGCGTCGTCCAGGTTGAAGGGGATCCGGCCCGCCTCCACCTCCTCGGGAGTCGACGCCGGGGAGTAGGCGGGCACCCAGCGGCCCTGGTCGTCGAGACCCGGGAGATCCCAGAACTTGGGATGTGTGATGATCCAACCGCGGTCGTCGAAGAGGAAGGCGTAGTTGCCCGAGAGGTAGCTGGGAATCACCACCCGCTCCCGGCTCAGGGGGAGCACGTGCTGGGTGAACTCCATCAGGTGACGGTGATCGAGGGCCAGTGCAACCACGCCCCTCAGTTCCCCATCCTCCCACACGGCCATGGCGAAGCGCACGTGGCCCACGTACTCCGCGCCGCCGACGGCCTCCTCGGGCGCCGCCGCCCCCGCCAGTTGCTCCGCCCTGCCCACGTGGTAACCCACGAGGCGGCCCACATGGATCTCCCCCGGCCGGGCGCGCAGCGCGTCTTCGAGATAGGTCTCTACACCATACTTGGTCCCCGACGGGGTGGAGACGTCCCGGAGGGCCCGGTGGGGGGCCATCCAGTCGCCGTCCACCCGGAAGACCTCCCGGCCTCCGGGGCCGATCCAGGAAACCTCGGAGTAGATGGGAACGCGGTGGTGGACCTCCTGCACGCCGCCCCCCGAGTCCCGGCGGCGGGTCCACACCTCCCCGGTGCGGCTCACGCAGAAGAGCAGGAAGGCCTGAGGATCCTTGGGTAAGTCCCCGAGAATGCGCAGGTCCTGGACCCTCTCCTCCAAGAAGTGCGAAACCTGCTCGGCCAGGCCGAAGGCTTGGAGCTCCAGGGACTGCTTCGCCTTGGAGTCGAGCACCTCGACGGAGACGTTCACCGCCTCCTCCCCGACGACGCCGATGCGCCGCGCCGCGTCCAGGCTCGACCAGAGCAGCCCCGGGAGGCTGAGGGCGAGAAACGCGAGGAGGAGTTTGGGGAAGAGGGTGACCCGCACTCTCAGTCCGTGAAGGTCAGTTCCTGATGACCCTCGGGCACCTGAACGGTGAGGACCGGCACGGGAGACTTTCGGATCACCCTCTGGGCGGTGCTCCCCATGAGGGCGGCCAGGCCCGTGGATTCGGCGTGGGCGCCCATGATCACGAGGTCAGCCCCCGCTTCCTGCACCTGGCGAAGGATCACGTCCGACGGGCTGTGCCCTTCCGCCACGATGATCCGTTCCACAACGGGGGGGCAGGTCTGCGTGCCGACGACTTCGGTGCAGAAGCGTTCGAGACGCTTGCGTATGCGGGCCTCGACGTTGCGTTCCTCCCGCTCCACGACCGCCTGGAGCGCTCCCTGCCCCGCATACCCCTCCACCAGGGCTTCCTGGCGAGGACTCAGGGTCTCCACCACGTGGAGCACCGTGATCTTCGCTTCGAGCTTGTCAGCGAGGACGTAGGCATAGCGAAAGATATAGGCCGCGTTGGGGCCCAACTGCGTGCAGTATAGGATCCCGCGGACCTCGGGCAGCTTCACGGACTTCCTCCTCATCCCTCGAGGGAATTAGGCCGTGGCGGCGGCCGCCTCGAGGCGGTTCTTGCGCTTCTGCCACCACCACAGAAGGACCACCATGGCGATCCCTGTCGCGTCGGTCACCAGTCCCGGCGTGTAACATAAAAACGTCGCAACGGCAAAGAAGATCCATTCGAGGAGCGTGGTCCGGCGTACCAGGTACCCCATGCTCAAGGCGGAAAAGGCCAGGGTACCGACCGTTGCGCTGAAGAACGAGAAGCCGACGTCGTGGAGGGAGAAGAACTGGGGCGGCACGGCGTCCCAATCTTTGAGCAAGATGGCAGGCGTGTACGCGAACAGGAGCGGCATCACATAGAGCAGCTTGGCGAATTTGAAGCTCGTCCAGCCGGTCTTCCAGGGGTCCGAGCCGGCGATGGCCGCCCCGGCGTAAGCCGCAACACAGACGGGCGGCGTGATGTTGGAGTCCTGGCTGAACCAGTACACGATCTGGTGGGCCGCGATGAGCATGACCCCCATCTCCCGGAGGGCGGGCACGGCCAGCACTGCCACGATCAGGTAGGCCGCGGTCACCGGCACCCCCATGCCGAGCACCAGGGACGCGATGGCGATGAGCGCGATGGCGATGAGGAGATTCCCGTCTGCCAGGGAGATAATGATGTCGGAGAACTTCAACCCGATCCCCGTGAGCGCGATGGAGCCCACGATCATCCCGATGACGCCCACGGTGGCCCCGATGATGAGGGTGTTGCGGGAACCGGTGAGGATCGCCTCCCACGTCTCCCGGGGTCCCATCAGGTTCTCTCTCCTCACCCAGCTCAGCAGGATGAAGGCGAAGGCGCAGACCTGGGCCGAGGCCTCCGGGTCGAAGCCCAGGGCCCAGAGACCCAGGACCGCCGCCGCGGGGAAGGCCCCGTACCAGAGCAGCCCCCGTTGGAGGGTCTTGGCCCGCAGGGTAATCACCAGGCACCCCAGGGTGGCCCAGTAGGCGGCAAAGCCGGGAGACCTCCCCAGGAGCATGAGCACGACGATCGTTACCAGCGGCAGCGCCATGTACCACTCGCTCCGCAGGATATCCCGGGCCCGGGGCAGGTCCTCCGTGATTCCCTGGATCTTGTGCTTCTTCGCCTCGAAGTGGACCATCGTGAGCACGGCCAGAAAATAGAGGAAGGCCGGGAAGATGCTCATGATCATGATGTTAACATAGGGGATGCCGGTGAGCTCGGCCATGAGGAAGCCGCCGGCACCCATGACGGGCGGCATGAACATGCCCCCAATGGACGCCGCCGGCTCGATGGCGCCGGCCACGTGGGGCCGAAACCCGGCGCGCTTCATCATGGGGATGGTGAACGCACCCGTCGCCACGGTGTTGGCGATCGCGCTCCCCGAGATGGAGCCGAAGAGCGCCGAGGCCATCACCGCCACCTTGGCCGGCCCGCCGGCACTGCGCCCGGCCAGGGCCAAGGGCAGGTCGATGAAGAAGCGGCCCGCCCCGGACTTCTGCAGGAACGCGCCGAAGAAGATGAAGAGGATCACGTAGGTGGCGAGCACGTCGGCCATCACCCCGAACACGCCATCCTGGGTGAGGTACAAGGCGTTGACGATGCGCTCGAGCCGAAAGCCCCGGTGCGCGACGATCTCGGGCATGTAGGGCCCGTAGAGGCAGTACAGGACGAAACCGAGCCCGATCAGGGTAATCGACCAACCCAGGACCCGGCGGGCCACCTCGACGGAAATGATGATTCCCACGAGACTGACGTAGAAGTCGATGGGCCACTCGCTGCCCGCCCGGTATGCCAGCGCCTCGAACTCTGTGATCCAGTAGATCACGGCTGCCGCGGAGGTCAGGCAGAAGAGGACGTCGGTGAGGCTCGGGGAATCGGGGAAGCGGCGGTCGCACCACAGGTCCAGCACGTAGAGGACGGCTGCAGCGAACACCCCTACGGCCAGCACCCCCCAGAACGGACCCAGTGCACCGAGAGCAGCCGCCATGCCGTCGTCCTGGAACAGCCTCTTGATCGCAACGACCCGCTGGTCCAGGTCGTTCACGCTCCCGAACACCACCCGGACGGACGCGGCCGTGGACAGGCCCACACCCAGGAGGAGGCACAGAACCGGCCGGAACCAACGCGAGCCGGCCGGGTACAGCAGAAAGACCAGGACGTACGTGAGGAGCACGTACACGCCGCGGTGGAGCTCGGCCGAGACCGGCCGGATGCCGGAGGAGTAGAAGTAAAAGAGCACCATCGCCGCCATGAGCACGGCGGCAACCCAGTGCCAGAGCCCCCGCACCTTGCGTACGCTCTTCTCCTCCTTCTCCAGGTACTTCTTGACCTTCTCGTTCTGGACTTCGGTCTCGCCGCCGCCGGCTGCCTCCCGGAATTCCTCCACCGACATGGCTCTGCTCCCCTCAGTGTATGTCAGGGACCTCCCGCCTCCCTCGGCCCCACCAAGGAAAAACGGGAGGGGGCAGAGCCCCCTCCCGTCGAGTGTCCGTCACGGCACGATGATCAGTCCTTGGACTTTAGTGCGTCCGGGATCTGCTTGCCCTTTTCCGCCCAGAACCTCTCCGCACCCTTGTGCAGGGGGAGCGGAATTCCGTCCAGGCCGGAGTCGAGAGTCATCTCGGTGGCCGCCTTGTGGGCCTGGACCATGTACTCGAGCCCCTCGGAGGAGTAGACCACCTTCAGCGCCTGGTAGACGATGTCGGCGTCGACGTGACTTCCTCCGCACCACAGGGCCGAGTCCTTGAACGACACCACCTCGGCGTCCTGGCCCCTGTACGTGCCCGCCGGGATCTTGGTCGCGGCATAGAACGGGTACTTCTCGAAGAATCCCGCTGCCCTCCCCGCGGCCTCCAGGTCCAGGAGAACGACTTCGTTGGTGGTGCTCGCCTCGATGATCGAGGCGTTCGGGTAGCCCACGAGCACCCAGAAGGCGTCGATCTTCCGGTCACCCAGAGCCGAGGCCGCTGCGGAGTAGCCCAGGAACTGGGGCTCCATCTTGTCCCAGATCCCGATCGTCTCGAAGTATCGCTGTGCCGAGAGGGCGGCGCCGGAACCGGCGTTCCCGACCGCCACTTTCTTCCCGGCGAGTTGCTTCGGATCGGTGATCCCCGACGCCTTCAGCGTCACGAGCTGGGCAGGGGCGCCGTAGAGATACGACATGGGCCGCACCTTCTCGTACTTCTGGGGGTCCTTGGGGAGCTCGCCCTTGAGGCCCAGCCAGAGGTCGCCCGCATACACGATCCCGAAGTCGATGTCGCCGCTGTTGATGCGTTTGAGGTTCTCGGCCGAGCCTCCCGTACCCTCACCGGAGACTTCCACGTCCGGGATGTTCTTGGACATCAAGATGGCGGTAGCGTTGGCGAAGTACATGAACGTGCCGCCGACGGGCCCACCGCCGTAGGCGAGCCGCTTCTTCGCGGCCGCCGCCATCATGGGGGTGAGAGCCAGCGCCGCGGCGGCCGCCAGGGCCAGGGCCAGGGTCCATCTCTTCTTCATGGTCCTCTCCTTTCGAGTACACGGGTGGAAAGACCCGTCAGGCTGGATGGGGCGGGAAGGCTACTGCACGCCTGCGGGCTGTCAAGTCCGGAGACCGCTCTCCCCATCCTGTGTGATTAGCAAACAGCGTGCCGGGCCAGGCGTCCCCGCTTCCCGCCGCAGAGCCCGGCGGCACCGCCCCCGGGGCGGTCTGATAGCCACCCATAGGTGGCGGTGGGGCCTGGGTCTGCTCCTGGGCGCCGGCGTCGTTCCCGGCTCCCGCTGCCCC
>CAZYJP010000094.1:0-7804 GCA_964647795.1 uncultured Thermodesulfobacteriota bacterium | reverse complement strand
CGAGACGGGGCACCTGGTCTTCAGCACCGTGCACACCACGGACGCGGCCAAGACCGTGGGGCGCCTCATCAGCGTCTTTCCCGCCCAGGAGCAGAACATGGTGCGGATCCGGCTCGCGGAGAACCTCAAGGCAACCGTCAGCCAGCGCCTCCTGCCCCGCAAGACCGGAAAGGGCCGGGTCGCGGCCCTCGAGATCCTGCGGATGACCCGGCACCTGGAGGAGTGCATCAAGGACCCCTTGAAGAACCACGAGATCAAGGACGTGATCGAGGCCGGCCGCGACACCTACCGTACGCAGTCCTTCGACCAGCACCTCACGGACCTCTACAACCAGGAGGTGATCGACTTCGAGACGGCCCGCTCGGCCGCCACCAACCCTTCCGACTTCGAACGGGCGGTGCTGCTCAATTCCGGCGGGAGGATCGCGAAGTAGACTGCCCCGGGGATTCCCGATTTTACGGGTTGCGGCCGCCGAAAAGCGCTTGGAGCCACTCCTTCCAGCCCCGGTGATGGTTCTCCTCGCCGCACACGGGAACCCCCTCCAGCACCTTCCGCAAGGCGGCCACCTGCTCCCGGTCGAGCCCCTGGGGGGTCGCCACCCACACCTGCAGGTAGAGGTCGCCCCGCACTCCCTCCCTCCCGAGCACCGGCAGCCCCGCACCCCGGACCGCCTTCACCGTACCGGCCTGGATCCCGGCTTCCAGGGAGACGGCGAGGGGCTCGCCGTCCGGGCCCTCCAGCTCCACCGCGCCCCCTTCCACCGCCCGCAGCAGGTCGACTCGCAGCGGCGCGAAGAGGTCTGCGCCCCTGCGTTCGTAGAGGGGGTGCTCCTCCTCCCGGAGGAGAACGTACAGGTCGCCGGGAACGCCCCCGGGTATCTCCTCTCCCTCCCCGTCGAGGCGCAGTTGTTGGCCGTCCTCCACGCCGGGAGGGATACGGATCTCCACGACCCTTTCGGACCGCACCATACCCTCTCCCCCGCACTGCCCGCAGGGCCTTGCGATGTGCCGGCCCGTGCCCGAGCACTGGCCGCAGGGCCGGGTGGTCTGGAAGGTGGTGAAGCCCTGACGCAGGACCTGGGTTACCGTCCCCCGACCCTGGCAGGCCGAACAGGTCTGGAGGTCCGAGGCCGAAGCCGCCCCGCTCCCGTCGCAGTCGGGACAGACGGACGGTTTGCGGACGCGGATCTTGCGGCGGGCCCCCCGGGCGATCTCGGTCAGGCTCACCGAGATCTGGTGGCGCAGGTCCCGGCCCTTCCGTACCCGGCGCCGAGTGCTCGAGCCGAAGCCCAGACCCAAGTCCCCGAAGATCTCGCCAAAGGAGGAGAAGATGTCCTCGAAGCCGCGGAATCCGTGGGGCACTCCGCGGGCGCTCAGCCCTTCCTCCCCGTAGGCGTCATAGAGTTGCCGCTTCTCCGGGTCCCCCAGGACTTCGTAAGCCTCCGCGCAGGCCTTGAACCGCTCCTCCGCTCCCTCATCCCCGGGGTTGCGGTCCGGGTGGTACTGAAGGGCCAGCTTCCGGTAGGCCTTTTTAATCTCCTCGACGGAGGCGGTCCTGCCTACCCCCAGGGTCGCGTAGTAATCCTTGCCCATTGGCTCCTCCCGGCGGGACACGAAGGGAGCCTACATACGGACTTCGCCGGCGGTGTGTCAAGGCGCCTGGCGGCCACGATCCGACGCCTTCGAGGTGCGACGTGCCGGGGGGCCCCTCTGCTCCGGCCGCGCCTGACCATGTGGTCCTGGATCCTGGGGAGTGGGGCGCACCGAACGGCGAGCCGGGGTGCGTGCGTCCCATGGATGGAACGCCGAATCGCAGCGCTTGAAACGCGTAGCGATTCGCGAGGGCTCGAAGGGGCCGTCCCCGAGAACCCGTAGATGAAAAACCCAGGGAGGGGGTTTTCAGCACCTGCTAGACGGGCGGGTTGCTCGACCCTTCGGCGATCTCGGGCGGTGGGTGGGGAGCCTCCGGCGGAGTGCCGGCGGCCAGAGGAACCGTGAAAAAGAAGGTGGTCCCTTCCCCCGGTTCGCTCTCCACCCAGATCTGGCCCCCCATGCGCTGGATGATCTCTTTGGAGATGGAGAGCCCCAAGCCCGTGCCCAGGGCGTGGGCCTTCAGGGGGTCGCGCACCTGCCGGTAGCGCTCGAAGACTTCGGTCAGGCGGTCGGGGGGGATGCCCTGCCCGCGATCCGAGACGCTCATGACGGCGTAACTCCCCCGCCGCCGGGCGGTGATCCGGACCTCGCTCTCCGGAGGGGCGAACTTGGAGGCGTTGGAGAGGAGGTTCGCGAGCACCTGCTGCAGCCGGTCCGGGTCCGCCTGGACCAGCGGGAGCCCGTGCTCCACGTCGGTCTGCCCGAGCACCCCCTTCTCGGCCAGGAGCGGCCGCGCTACGTCCAGGGCCTTGCGGATCGCTTGTTCCACTCCCAACGGCTCGAGGTTGAACTCCACCCTGCCGGCCTCGATCTTGGACAGGTCCAGCAGCTCGTTGATCATCCGCGACAACCGCTCCGCCTCCTCGCGGATGATGCCGATGAACTTCCGGCGCTGCTCCGGTTTGTCCACCTCGTAGCGGAGCAGGATCTCCGAGAACGAGCGGATCGAGGTCAGGGGCGTGCGGATCTCGTGGCTCACGGTGGAGAGGAAGTCGCTCTTCAGGCGGTCGAGCTCCCGGAGGCGGGCGTTTGCTGCCTCGAGCTCAGCCGTGCGGTGGCGGACCTTTTCCTCCATCGCGTGGCTGTATGCCGAGACCTGGGCGTAGAGGCGGGCGTTGACCACGGCCAGAGCCAGCTGGTTGGCGAGGGCGGCGAACAGGCTCACGAACTCCTCGGTGAAGTGCATCGGCCCTCGAGTCGCGTACCCGGTCAGGACCCCGATGGAGCGCCCCTCGTGGACCATGGGCACGTGGATGAGAGCGGTGACGGGTACGTTCCGGGCCAGATGGCGAAAGAACATCGGCTTGTCCACGTGCCGGGCGTCCTCGAGCACCACGGGCTCACCCCGGAGGAAACAGGTGCCGAAGTAGGTTTCCTCCGTCGGAGGAACCGCGGAGATCCGAACATACTCGGAGGTGAGCCCCACGTGGCTGCGGATGCGCAGCTTGCCGTCCGGATCCAGCAGGCGCACCGCGAGGTACTCGAACCCGAACTCCCGGTGGATCAGGTGGAGCACCTCCGCCAGGACCGTGTCGATGTGGAGACTCTTGGAGAGGGTGCTCGCCGCCTCGTGGAGGACCATGAGCTCCCGGAGACGGCGTTCCAGGGAGTCGCGGCTCTCCGCCAGGGACTGGGAAACCCCCCCGAAGACGTCGAGGATCTCGCCCGCCTGGTGCCGTGGCCAGGCCAGGAAGCTCTCGATGACGGTCCGGGCCGACGGAGTACCGAGGGCGCCGGCCAGACAGCGCTCCGCCGTCTCCACCAGGAGCTGGGGGGATGCCCGCTCGGGGACACCGGCGAACACTTCGCGGGCTTTCGCGGTGCCCACGAACCGGGTGAGGAGTGCCTCCAGGTCTTCCCGAGACGCCCACGCCGCCCGAGGAGCCGGCTCGAGGGCCCCGGACTGGGCCGGAGAGAGGAGACTCGCCACCGCGTATCCACCCAGGTTGAACACCAGGCTCCAGACCAGGGCGTGGGTCCAGGGATCGAGGCCCCCGAGGCCGAAGAGCGCCTGGGGCCGGAGGAGCGCCACACCCCAGGGGCCGGACGTCAGGATCCCGGCCCCCACCCAGCCCGACTCCACGAGGCTGGGCAGGAGCAGGGTGTACCCCCAGACCGCGAAGCCCAGGGAGAGCCCGGTCAGGGCCCCGGCCCGCGTCCCTCCTCTCCAGTACAGGCCGAGGAACACGGCCGGGGCGAACTGGGTGACCGCCGAGAAGGACAGGAGCCCGATGTTCACCAGGGTGTGGGAGTCCCCGATCCACCGTTTGAAGCCGTACCCCAGGAGGACCACGCCCACGATGACGATTCTCTTCGAGAGGAGGAGGTGGCGGCTGAGGTCGGCCTGGTTGTATTTCCCCAGCGCGACCGAGAACTGCCCCAGGAGCCCGATCCCCGGGTGGTGGAGGATCATGGTGGCCAGGGCCACCGACGAGACGATCACCATGCTGGTGGCGGCGGAAAAACCTCCCAGGAAGGCCAGGAAGGCCAGGTCGACCCGCCCCCGGGAGAGCGGAAGCGAGATCAGGAAGAAGTCCGGCGACCCGGGGTCGCCGGCGAGGAGGCCCACAAGGGCCACGGGGAGAACCAACAGGTTGATGAGCAGCAGGTACGCAGGAAAGATCCAGGAAGCGGGCCGCAGATGGTCTTCGCGAACGTTCTCCACGGCGAGCATGTGGAACTGCCGCGGCAGGAGGACCACAGCGAAGGCGGAAAGCACGCTCAGGGCGACCCACTGGACGAAGGGTGTCCCGGAGCCCTCCCCGAGAAGAAACAGGCGGGCCAGCTCGGGCCGTGCGAGGGCCTCGGAGAAGACCTCCTGCAGCCCTCCGCCGATGCCCCAGATGATGTAGCCCCCAAGGGCGAGGAAGGCCCCGAGCTTCACGGCGCTCTCGAAGGCGATCGCCGCGACCATGCCCTCGTGTCGCTCCGTCGTCACCAGGGACCGGGCACCGAAGAGGACCGAGAAGAGCCCCAGCCCGAGGGCCGCCCACAGAGCGGCGTCGTCGAAGAGAGTCGCTGGGGCGGGGCGGCCGGTGAGCAGGTCGAAGGTGTACCCGACGGCCTTGAGCTGGAGCCCGATGTAGGGGGTCACCCCGATCACCAGCATGGTGGTGGCCAGGGCCCCGAGGAGCCGCCCCTTGCCGTAGAGAGACTCCAGCAGGTCGGGCACGCTGGTGACCCCTTCGGCCCGGGCGTGGGCCACGATCCTTCGAAGGACGGTGGGGGCCAGGAGGAAGATCAGCGTCGGCCCCAGGTAGATGGGGAGAAAACCGAGGCCCTGGTCCGCCGCTCGGCCCACGCTCCCGTAGAAGGTCCAGGAGGTGCAGTACACGCCCAGGGAGAGGCTGAAGACCCAGGGGTTGTCCACCGGGCTGCGGCCCCGGCTCCGGGCGCGGTCGGCCGCGTGGGCGATGGCGAACAGGCCCAGCACGTATGCCACGCCCAGGAACGCCACCCAGAAGGTGCGAATCACCGCCTCCTCCGGGTGAGGAGCCACGCGCCCGCAACCAGCGCTCCCCAGACGGCGAAGAGGTAGGTCGGGAGCAGGGGCAGGCCGAAGACCGCGTCGAGGTGATTGAAGGCGACGACGAGGGGCGACAGGAGCCCTGCGGCGCCGAGGACGAGGAGGGCGGCAAGGCCCCGGTTCGAGCGGTCCATGGGTGCCGGGGGCGCCCTCCGTCAGAAACGGGAAGACTGCCAGCGCAGCAGGAGCATCCGGTCGCAGAAGTCCTTGGCCTGCCCGAGGGTCTCGATGCCCCTGCTGGCGAGCAGCGGGACGAGCCGCAGGTAGATCTCGGCCGTGACCTTCGCGTCCCCCAGGGACGTGTGCCGACCCTCTACGGGGATGCCCAGGCGCTCGGCGATGGCGTCGAGGTTGTGGCCCTCGAAGTCTTTGTGGATGCCGTAGGAGAGGAACAGGGTGTCGAGGATGGGGTTGTCGACCTGGGGAAGGCCGGCCCGGCCTGCAGCCAGGTCGAGGAACTTCTTGTCGAAGGCGGCGTTGTGGGCGACCAGCACGGAGCTCCCCAGGTACTCATAGAAGAGGGGGAGCACCTGGCCCATCGAGGGGGAGCCCGCCACCTTGGAGTCGTCGATCCCGTGGAACCGGATGGAAGCCGGGGGGATCGGGCGTCCCGGGTTGACGAGCGTGTGAAAGGTGTCGGCCCTCTGAAGCTTCCCGTGCCGAATCCGGACCGCGCTCAGGCTCACCACCTCGTCGCCCTGGGAGGGGTGGAGCCCGGTGGTTTCGGTGTCGAAGACCACGTACTCGAGATCCCCCAGGCCGGTCTGGAGCATCTGTGCGGGCTCCCCCGAGGGGCGGGGAAGAAAGAGGTCGAAGTCGTAGAACTCGGGTTGCTCGTCGGCGATGCCATCGACTCGTGCCGCGGCCTGGGAGACGGCCGCCCGCAGGAGGGCCAGCCTTACTTCGAAGCCGTCCTCGCCGACACGAGTCCAGAGCTCACCCCGGTTGCGGCGCACGACCTCCGAGAGGGACGCGGATGCTTCGCCCCGGGGGGCGACTTCGAGGGCCTCGATCTGCTCCGGGTCCGGCCGGAGGCTCCCTTCCAGACGGAACGTGGTGACCACGACATCGTCTTCGCACCGGAGATGGGCATGCACCGGGGACCACCCGGAAGATTGAGCCCCGGCCCAGCGGAGCAGCGCCGCCAAGGCGGCGACCCAGGAGAAGGGCTCCACCGAGACCGGCGGGAGGGGAGTCTCGGAGGTTTCGATCTGGACGAAGGCGCCCGACACCGAGGCGGCGGCCTCCCGAAGGAGCTCCGCGGGGTCGGAAGGCACCCCGGGAAGCAACGTGTGCGCCGCCGCGGCCGCATCCTCCGCCAGGTGGAGCCGCTCGCTCAGGCGCGAGACCTCCTCCCGGAGACCGGTCAGGAAGCGTTTTTGCCGCTCGGCGGGCATCTCCGGGTGGCGCTCCAAGACGTCGAGCAGCGAGCGGGCTGCGGCCGTCGGCCCTCTCAGGAGCTCCGGCATCTCCCGCAACGCGCGCTCCAGGCGGCGCTCCTCCCTTGCCTGGGTGCTGATGTCGCGGAACACCACCAGAAACCCCGTCCTGGCTCCGCCGGGCCCCGGGATGGCGGAGAGGAGACCCCGGAGCAAGGGGCCTTCGGGCAGGGGAAAGATCACCGGCTCGACCGTCTCCCGGCCCTCCTCCCACCGACTGCGAAGTCGCCGCAGGTGGAACTCGAGGCGCTCCTCCGGCAGGAGGTGGGCGAGGGGGCTTCCAATGCCCGCCGACGGACCGGTCCCCAGCGCGAACCGGGCGGCCGGGTTCATGAGGAGCACGTCGCCGGCCTCGTTGGCGACCACGACGCCCTCGGCCATGGTGCGCAAGACCACCGCGAGCCGGTTGCGCTCCTCCTGCAGGGACCGGGTCATCTCCTGGACCCTGGCCTCCAACTCTCCATAGGTCCCCGAGAGACTCGCCGCCATCCGGTTGAACTCTTCCGCCAGCTCCTGGAGCTCGTCTCCGGTGTCCACCTGGATTCGGTGGGCGAGGTTGCTTCGGGAGATGATCTCCGCCCCGTGCCGGATCCGCAGGATCGGGCGCAGAAACTGGTCGGCCATCCTCCAGGCGAGGGCCAGGACCATCAGGCTGAAGACTCCCAGGACGAGGGCGATCTGGCTCGCGACGGTATAGAAGGGTCCGTACACCTCGGCCGAGGGTTGGACCACGGCGAGGTGCCACACCGGCGGGAGACCGCCCCCCCAGGGGTCCACCGGAGCGATCCCCGCGAAGTAGGTCTCGCCCCCGAACCGGTAGGTCGTCCAGCCCTTGGGGGGATGGCCCGTTGGCGGCAGGGGAAGATCGGCGGCACCCGCGAGAAAGCGTCCCCCCTCACCCAGGAGCACGGCCCCCCCCGCCTCGCCCTTCCGGTACCACGCGAGGACGCGGTGCAGGCGCTCCAGGTCGAAGGACACCTCCAGAGTCCCTACGCGCGTACCCTCCACGCCGGTGATCGCCACCCGGAACTCCAGGGTCTCGTCCGTGCCCCAGGTGGCGATGCCGGAAAGCTCCATCTCGGGGGGGGGCGCGGTCTCGGCGCGAAGGGTGAGCTGCCGGAGGCCGGGGAGGAGGCGGCGGGCGGCGGAGAGGTCGGCGAGGGGATAGGGGCTCGTGCCGGCCAGGT
>CAZYJP010000093.1:0-7869 GCA_964647795.1 uncultured Thermodesulfobacteriota bacterium | reverse complement strand
CACCCGCCGGAGCGCCCCACGATCTCCAGGCGGCCGCTGACGCCCTCGGGCAGGGCCCCGGGTTGCAGGGTGGAGCAAATCTGCGCCAGGGTGGCCTCGGGGAGGCTGATCTCGAAGAGCACACGAACCATCGCACCGTCCTGATCGAGAGCGGGACCTCCCGGAGCAGTCCCCGCGGCCGGCTCCCGGACGTCCGTTTGGGTGCGGCGGCCGGCACGCCTGGCTACTCCAGGCGAGCCCTGCCCGAAGATCCCGAGGGAGCGCCATCTCAGGGTAGGACACTTGCGAGCCGCGGGCAAGGAGCAGTCGGCGCCTTGCCGATGGTCCCGAGCCCCTGCTAAGATCCGATCTCCACGTGGGGACGGTTTCCGGAGGGAGGGATGACGCAGAGCCGAGACTGCCCCGGCGGCGTGTCGAGGAGGGCTCGTGAGATTCCGAGCTTCATCGCCATGGACGTTCTCGAGACCGCTCAGGCCATGGAGCGGGGTGGGCAGGACGTGGTCCACCTGGAGGTGGGCGAGCCGGATTTCGATACCCCGGAGGCGGTGCGAAGGGCCGCCTTCCAAGCTCTCGACCGCGGCGAAACCCATTACACCCACAGCCTGGGGCTCTACGAACTGCGGGCCACCATAGCCGCCCACTGCCGGGCGCGCTACCAAGCCGAGGTGGACCCGGAGCGCGTAATCGTCACTTCGGGATCCTCACCGGGGCTGTTCCTGGCCTTCGCCTCCCTTCTCGACCCGGGAGACCGGGTGGTCCTGACCAATCCCCATTACGCCTCGTACCCGCCCTTCATCGAGTTCTCCGGCGGAGTCCCCGTCTACGTCCCCGTTCGCGAGGAGGAGGCGTTTCAGTTCGTGCCGGACGAGATGGACCGGGCCCTTGCGAGCGGCCCCAAGGCGGTCCTCGTGAACTCGCCGGCCAACCCGACCGGCACGGTCATTTCCGGGGAGCGCCTGGAGGGGGTGGTGTGCCGGGCGGAGCGGGCCGGGGCGTATGTCGTCTCGGACGAGATCTACCACGGCCTCGTGTACGAGGGCCGCGAGCGCTCGGTGCTCGAGCTCACGGACCGGGCGTTCGTCATCAACGGCTTCTCCAAGCTCTATGCGATGACGGGTTGGCGGCTGGGGTACATGATCGTCCCCCCGGAGTTCGTGCGGCCGATCCAGAAGATGCACCAGAACTTCCACATCTCGGCAAACGCCTTCGTGCAGTGGGCGGGGATCGCGGCCCTTACCGAGACCGCGGCGGATGTGGCCCGGATGGTGGAGACCTACGACCGGAGGCGACAGTACATGCTCCAGCGCCTCGAAGGGATGGGGTTCGTCTTTCGCTGCCATCCCACCGGAGCCTTCTACGTGTTCGCCAACGTCTCTCACCTTTCGGGCGACTGCTACCGGCTCGCCTTCGACATCCTGGAGAAGGCCCGCGTCGGGTGCACCCCCGGCGTGGACTTCGGGAGCGGGGGAGAGGGGTATCTGCGGTTCACCTACGCCGCCTCCCTCGAGAGCATCCGGGAGGGGATGGACAGGCTCCAGGGCTATCTCGAGGCCCTCGGTCGGGCCGGGGGGTGACGTCATGATCACGTTCGACCTCGCTTGCGACGCGGGCCACCGCTTCGAAGGGTGGTTCCGCAGCGCCCGGGACTTCGACGAGCAACTCGCGGGTGGGCTGGTCGAGTGCCCGTTGTGCGGTTCCCGGAGTGTGACCAAACAGCTCAGTCCGGTGGCGGTCCACGTTGGTCGCCACACGCCACCGCCGGCGACCAAACCGCCCGAGGGGGCCACCCCTGTGCCGGGTGCGGCAGACCCGTCCGGTGTGCCCCGGCCGGAGGCGTTCTTTCGCGTGCTGACCCGCTTCGTGGAGACACACTTCGAGGACGTCGGCTCCTCCTTTGCCGAGGAGGCCCGCAAGATCGAGACCGGTGAGACCGAAGAGCGCAACATCCGTGGGTCCACCACACCGGAGGAGGAAGCGGCCCTCCGGGAGGAGGGGGTCGAGTTCTTCAAGCTCGCCCTCCCCAAGTACGATGCGTGAGCCCGGCCCGCCCCTCTGGGCAGGACGGGGCCTCGGGGGCCCCTTCCACCCCGCCGTTGGCCCCCCGGGCCATCCGACCGGGAGGGGCTTCGGCCCCGTGGCGCTCCCTCGTCGACGTCGCGGACTCCCGTGATTTACCTGGACAACGCCGCGAGCTCCCACCCCAAGCCGTCTTCCGTGTACGAGGCTGCGGACCGGGCGCTGCGCCTCGGCGCCAACCCCGGCCGCTCAGCCCACAGTTCTGCCTTGGCCGCGGCCCGGATAGTCCTCGACGCCCGTGAGGCGGTGGCCCGGTTTCTGGCGGTACCCGACGCCTCCCGGCTGGTCTTCGCCCTCAACGGCACTCATGCGCTGAACCTGGCACTGAAGGGTGTCCTGCGGCCCGGCGACCACGCGGTAACCACACGGATGGAGCACAATAGCGTGGTCCGTCCCCTGGCGGCTCTGGAACGCCGGGGTGTGTCGGTGACCTGGGTGGAGGGGGAGTCGGACGGCACCGTGCCCGTGGCGGGCCTGGAGAAGGCCCTCCGGCCGGAGACCCGTCTCGTGGCGCTGTGCCACGCCTCGAACGTCTCGGGCACCCTGCAGGAGGCCGAGACCGTCGGGGAACTGTGCCGGCGAAAGGGGGTTCTCTTTCTCCTGGACGCGGCCCAGACGCTGGGCTCCCTGCCCCTGGACGCCGGCCGCCTGGGGGTTCATCTGCTCGCTGCACCCGGCCACAAAGGCCTCCTGGGGCCTCAGGGCACGGGCTTGCTCTGGGTGGCGCCGGGAGTGGACGTGGAGCCCCTCTGCGAGGGGGGCACCGGGAGCCGCAGCGAGGAGCGCTCCATGCCGGAGGAGATGCCGGAGACCCTCGAGGCCGGCACGCTCAATACGCCGGGGCTGGCCGGCCTGTCGGCCGGGGTCGCCTATCTGCAGGAGCGCGGGGTCGCGGCGGTTCGCCGCCAGGAGGAGGAGATCCTCGAATTCCTCCTCCCCGAGCTCTCGGCGGTGCCCGGGCTGGTGCTTTACGGGCCGCGGGAAGTGTCCCGGAGGGTGGCGGTGGTGTCGTTCAACGTGGAGGGCCGCGACGCCGCTCACGTCGGGTTTGCCCTGGACGAGCTCTGGGGGATCGCCGTGCGGGTGGGGCTGCACTGCGCCCCGGACGGCCACAAGACCCTGGGGAGCTTTCCCGAAGGCGCGGTTCGGGCCAGTTTCGGCCCCTTCAACACCCTTGCGGACGCCGAAGCGCTCGTGCGGGCCCTGCGGGAGCTGACGGCGCTGTGAGGATCCCTCACACCGGCCGCTGCCGTGTCCGTTCGGTCGATCATCCCTCTGCAGAGGCCGGGGAGGCCCCATGAAAAAGAACTACGTTCTCGACACCAACGTCCTCCTTCACGACCCCGACGCCCTGGTGGTCTTCGAGGACAACAACCTCAACATCCCCATCACGGTCATCGAGGAGATCGACCGCTTCAAGAAGAACTCCGACGAGATCGGACGAAACGCCCGGCAGGTCTCCCGTTTTCTGGACAAGCTGCGGGTCCAGGGCGATCTCAAGGCCGGGATCGCCAACGACAAGGGGGGGATCGTCCGGGTGCACTTCGGCCGGGAGTTCGCGGACCGGTTGCCGGCGGAGCTCTCGGTGGGCAAGGGGGACAACCGGATCCTGGCCGTGTGCCTCTCCCTTCAGGAAGAGGAGCCGGAGCTCCCTGTGGTGTTCGTCACGAAGGACACCAATCTGCGGATCAAGGCCAACGTGCTGGGCATCCACGCGGAGGACTACGAGCGCGGCAAGGTGAGCCTGGAGGAGCTCTACACCGGCACCGTCGAGATCGTCGTGCCCCGGGCGTCGGTGGATCAACTCTTCCGGGAGGGGGGCACGCAGGTCGATGGAGAGCTCTACGCCAACCAGTTCGTCTGCCTCCAGGACGAGAGCAACCTCAGCCACACCGCCTTGGGCCGCCACAAGAGCAAGGGGCGGGTGGAACCCCTGCGTCTCCCGAAGGAGCCGATCTGGGGCATCCAGCCGCGAAACCGCGAGCAGCGCTACGCCCTGGACGCGCTCCTCGACGACGAGGTGAAGATCGTCACCCTGGTGGGAAAAGCCGGCACCGGAAAGACCCTCCTGGCCATCGCAGCCGGCCTGCAGAAGGCGGTTGAGGAGCAGGTGTACAAGCGTCTCCTGGTCTCCCGGCCCATCTTTCCCATGGGGAGGGACATCGGGTTCCTGCCCGGCGACGTGCAGGAGAAGCTCCGGCCCTGGATGCAGCCCATCTTCGACAACGTGGACTTCCTCTTCGCGGGCACCGAGGGGCGCGACGGCCGCCGGACCCGGGGGTACCAGGAGCTCATCGACATGGACCTGATGGCCCTGGAGCCACTCACCTACATTCGGGGCCGGTCGATCCCCTATCAGTACCTCATCGTGGACGAGGCACAGAACCTGACCCCCCACGAGATCAAGACCATCATCACCCGAGCGGGGGAGGGGACCAAGATTGTGCTCACCGGCGACCCGTACCAGATCGACAACCCGTACATCGACTCCACGAGCAATGGGCTGACCTACTGCGTGGAGCGGTTCAAGGGGCAGGCCCTCGCAGGCCACGTGACCCTGACCAAGGGCGAGCGGAGCGCCCTGGCAGAGCTGGCGGCGAATCTGCTGTGAGATGGGGCCTGTCGTCCGTCGCCGTTGCCGTCTTTCACTGGGCAGTTGTGGACAGTCGGCCATTGGCTGTCAGCGTCTCACCTCTCACGTCTCACGTCTGACGGGGAAGGGGGCCGGGAGCTTGGGAGACGAAAGCCGTGATCGATGACACCGTGATCCTCGCCGTCGAGACCTCCTGCGACGAGACCGCGGCGGCGGTTCTGAGAGGGGAGCGCGAGGTGCTCTCCGACGTCGTCGCGAGCCAGGTGGACCTCCACGCGGAGTACGGCGGGGTGGTGCCGGAGCTCGCCTGCCGGGCCCACGCCGAGGCCATCGTGCCGGTGGTGGAGCAGGCCTTGACCCGGGCAGGGGTAGGTCTTGCCGACTTGGACGCCGTGGCTGCCACCCAGGGGCCGGGCCTCGCGGGCGCCCTCCTCGTCGGGCTGTCCTTCGCCAAGTCCCTCTGCTGGGCCAGAGGAAAGCCCCTCGTGCCGGTGAACCACCTGGAGGCCCACCTCGCGGCGGCGTACCTCGAGGGCGAGGTGCCGGTGCCCTTCGTCGGCCTCGTGGCTTCGGGGGGCCACACCGCCCTGTACCTCTCCGCTGCCCGAGGGGAGTACCTCTCCCTCGGCCAGACGCTAGACGACGCGGCGGGGGAGGCGTTCGACAAGGTGGCGAAACTCCTGGGCCTGGGTTACCCGGGGGGAGTCCACATCGACCGGCTCGCCCGGCAGGGGGACCCGGCCCGGTTTTCCTTCCCCCGGCCCCTGCTCCAGGCGGAGCACCTGGACTTCTCCTTCTCGGGTCTCAAGACCGCGCTGCGCACCCACTGCGAACGGCACTCCGAAGGTCTGGAAGGGCAGGACCTCTGGGACACCTGCGCCTCGTTTCAGGAGGCGGTGGTGGACACCCTCGTGGAGAAGGCGATGCGCGCCGCCCGGCGGGAGGGGGCGCAGTGCGTGGTGGCCTGCGGCGGGGTGGCGTGCAACAGCCGCCTGCGCGAGCGTCTCGCCGAGGCGGCCGAAGGACAGGGAGTGCGCCTCCTGATCCCGCGGCCCCGCTACTGCACCGACAATGCGGTCATGGTGGCGAGCGCCGGACGCCACCGGTTCCTCCTGGGGGTGAGGGGAGGGCTCGCTCTCGACGCGATCCCCACCTGGCCCCTGGGCCGAGAGCCGCAAGGCTGACGGCGGAAGGCATAGGGATGTCGCCGGATGCACAGACGCGACCGGGCGCTTGCCCGGCCAAGCTCCATGGGTCGGATCGGGCACCCTTGCCCCGGAAGAGCCTGGGGCAGCACTTTCTCTCCGACCGCGCCATCCTGGGGCGGATCGTCGAGGCGGCCGGGGTGGAGCCGGGTGAGCGGGTGCTGGAGATCGGGCCGGGTCCGGGTGGGCTCACCCGGGCGCTCCTCGCCGCCGGTGCCCGGGTGTGGGCCTTGGAGGCGGACCCGCGCATGGTGGAGTACCTGAATCGGGAGGGCCTGGAGGGGCTCCGGATCCGGGCGGCCGATGCCCTCGAAGCCGATTACGAGGCCCTGGCGGAGGAAGCCGGCGGACCGCTGCGCCTGGTGGCGAATCTGCCCTACAACATTTCCGGGCCCCTGCTTGCCCGACTGCTTCACCAGCGGCGTGCCTTCACGTCGCTCACGGTGATGCTCCAGAGGGAGGTGGGGGAGCGGCTATGCGCCCCTGCGGGAAGCCGCCGGAGGGGCTCCCTGAGCGTTCTGGCCCAGTGTTTTTGCCGGGTCTGCCTCCTCCTGCGCGTTGCCCCGGGTTCATTTCGACCCCCGCCCAAGGTGGACTCCGTGGTGGTGCGTCTGGACGTGCGGCCGGTGCCCTCGGCGGCGGTACGGGACGAGGAGCTCCTGTGGCGAACGGTGAAGACCGGCTTCGGGCAGCGGCGAAAGATGCTCCGAAATCCCCTCAAGGCGCTTGCCGGTGAGGAGCTGGAATCGGTCCTCGGGGAGGCGGGCCTCACGGGGCGCGAGCGCCCGGAGGCCCTGACGGTCGCAGCGTGGATCTCCCTGGCCAACGCCTTGGCCGCGCGCCGGCGGACGCGGCCGGCCGAGGGCCCCTGAGATGGCGGTCTACACCCGTCTCGAGGAGGCGGAGGTCCAGACCCTGCTCGACGGTTGCGGCGCCGGCGTCCTGGAGGGCCTGGAGCCCATCGCCCAGGGGATCGAGAACACCAACTACCGGGTCCGGGCCGGGGGCGGCACCTTTGTCCTTACGGTCTTCGAGCGGGAGGGGCCCGAGCGGGTCGGCGCCGTGCTCCGGTTGACCGCCGCCCTGGCCCGCCTGCAGGTGCCCTGTCCCCCGCCGCTGGAAGGCGCCTCGGGTCCCCTGGTGTGGGTGCGGGGGAAGCCGGCGGCTCTCACCCCCTTCGTCGAGGGCCAGGTCCTGCAACTCCCCTCCGAGGCCCACTTGGAGGCCTTGGGCGCCGCACTGGCGCGTCTGCACCTCGCCGGGCGCGAACTGGCCTTCACGGGAGGGGAAGGACCCCACCGGGCACACGTCCTCGCGCCCCTGGCCCGTCGGCTGGCAAGCCGCGTCCGGAAGGCCGACCCCGAGCTCGCCGCCCTCCTGGAGGAAGAGGCGTTCCACCAGGAGGGGGTCCCCGAAGCGACGCTGCCCTCGGGGCTCCTCCACGCGGATCTCTTCCTCGACAACGTGCTCTTCGATCCCGTCCGTCCTGCGGTAGCGGCGCTGCTCGACTTCCAGATGGCCGGCACCGGGCCCTGGCTCTACGACCTGGCCGTCGTGCTCCTGGACGCCGGGTGGGCCGAGAAGGGCGTGGAAGGGGACCGGGCCCGGGCGCTTCTGCGGGGATACCGGGCCCTTCGTCCTCTGGAAGGGGAGGAGTACCGTTGGTTCAGCGATTATCTGCGTCGGGCGGCCCTGCGGTTCTTGTGCCTGCGGCTGGAGCGGTTCGTGGTGGATGCCCGGCCGATGGTGGCGGGGAGGGGAAAGGATCCGGCCGAGTGCGCCGAGAAGCTTCGCGTCCTGCGCCGGGCAGCCCGAAACGGTGGGCACTGAGTGGGGTCTTGTGAGAGGACACCCCCTGGACGAGGACCTTCTGGAGCGGGTGCAGGCGGGCGACCCCCCCCAGGTTCGCGTGTGGGAGCCGCCGGCGGTGGCCGCCGTGCTGGGAAGGGGCAACCGCGCGGCGAGGGAGGTCGACCTGGCAGCGTGCACCCGCGA
>CAZYJP010000092.1:6761-7887 GCA_964647795.1 uncultured Thermodesulfobacteriota bacterium | reverse complement strand
GAGCAACGTGCCCCCGTCTCGGAAGATCACCGCGCTCTTCCAGGGTCAGGAAGCAGCGCTCTCGATCCTGCAGGAGGAGACCGAGGCGATTGCCGCTCTTGCCGGCGTGGGCGAGTTCGGGTTTCTCGCCCCAGGGGCCCCCGAGCCCCAGAAGGCCGCCGTCGCTGTGGTCCCGGGCCTCGAGATCTTCCTGCCCCTGGCCGGTCTGATCGATCCGGGGGAGGAGGAACGCCGGCTCCGGAGGGAGATCGAGAAGGCCGAGGCGGAGTGGTCGAAGCTCGCCGCCAAGCTCGCAAACCCCCAGTTCGTGAACCGTGCCCCGCCCCCGGTGGTGGAGAAGGAGACGGCGCGGGGTGCCGAGCTCCAGGGGGCCCTCACCGCGCTCCGGGCGAGCCTCGAGAGAGTGCTGAGCGCGGCCTGAGGAAGGGTCGGTAAACGCTTCTGTGGCGACGTTTGGTGGTGTAGCGTGACGGGCGGGGGCAGCGAAGCGGAGCGCGGCGACCGCCAGCAGCCGTAACCTCGCATCGCGGGGAGCGCAGTCGCCCTCGCACGGCGCCCTCGCCGGGTTTGCTGACAGGCGCTGAGGGCCGAAGGAGGACCATGGACTTTCCCCGCCTCGTCGCAGACCGCGTGCTCCGGGCCGCTCTGGAAGAGGACGTGGGCGCCGGGGACGTGACCACACAGGCTGCGGTCCCGGCCGGAACCCAGGCCCGGGCGACCCTTCTCGCCAAGGAATCCTTGCGCCTGGCGGGCCTGCCCGGGTTCCTTCGTGCGTTCGAGCTGCTGGGGGGGGGAGACCTCCGCTGGGAGCTCCTCTGCAAGGAAGGAGACGACGTACCCGCCGGTACCCGGGTCCTCGAAGTGGAAGGCGACGCCCGGGTGCTCCTGACCGGGGAACGCACGGCCCTCAACCTCCTCCAGCGCTTGTCCGGGATCGCAACCCTGACGGCCCGCTGGGCCCGGCACCTCGAGGGCACCCGCGCCCGCCTGGTGGACACCCGGAAGACCACCCCGGGGCTGCGGGCGCTCGAGAAATACGCGGTGCGGATCGGAGGCGGGGCGAACCACCGCACCGGTCTCTACGACGGTGTCCTCCTCAAGGAGAATCACCTCCGGGCCGCCGGAG
>CAZYJP010000092.1:0-6751 GCA_964647795.1 uncultured Thermodesulfobacteriota bacterium | reverse complement strand
CTTGCGGGTCGAGGTGGAGGTGACCGACCTGGCCGAGCTCGACGCGGCTCTGGAGGCGCGCGCAGACGCGGTACTCCTGGACAACATGACCCTGGTGGAGATGGGCGAGGCCGTCCGGCGGACCGCAGGGCGGGCGCTCTTGGAGGCTTCGGGGGGGATCACGGAGGACCGGCTCCGGGCGGTGGCCGAGACCGGCGTCGACCTGATCTCGGCAGGGGCTCTCACACACTCGGCCCCGGCCGTGGACCTTTCCCTTCTCTTCGAAGTCTGAGGGCGGGGAGCGGGGCTCGGGGTCCGCTGTTCGGGGTTTCTCGTACGCGCCGGGCCGGCGGCGGCCGCCCATCCGCTCAAAGCGCCCGCAGCGCCTCTGTGTAGGCCGTGAGGTGGGCAGGAACGGGCCCGACGGTGTGGATCACGAAGCGGGCGGCAAGCCACCCGCCGGGGGTGAGGACGGCCTTCCCCGGGTCCAGGCGGCCAAGGCTCTTGACGATCGCGCGGCATTCCGCCAGGATCTGCGGGCCGCCGGCCCGATGGATCGCACCGTCTACGCCGCCGCCCCCGAGGAGCGCGGGGTTGGCCGCGTTCACGATCGCGTCCACGGCTTGCTGCGTCAGGTCGCCCTGCACCAGCACCCGGCGGCTGTTACCAAACGGCCGCTCCACGGCGTCCTCCCCTCTTCCGGAGGCCGAGACGGCGCCCCGGCAGGCGACCCCTGCCCTTTCCACCCGACCGCGCCTGGACCGAAACTCCCGAAGGACAGCGATGCACCGATCCCTCGACCCGATCCGCCCCACCCTGGGCGAAGACGACGAGATCTTCACGGACACCCCCTGGAGTTTCGCCCTCCAAGTCTTCCTGGAGGGGCTTCTCCCTGCCCGGCGGGACCTCCTGGTGGACCCGCTGCTCGCCGCTCCCTGGTCCTGCGACCCGGAGCGCTGCCGGCCCCGCCTGGGCCCCAACCTGTGCTGCAAGGTGGAAACCCGCTGCGAGCACCTCGTCGGCGAGGTGTGCGCAGTCCACGATGCCAAGCCCTTTTCCTGCGCCCTCTTTCCCCTGGATCTCGTGCGGATCAACGGGATCCGGGTCGTGACCACTCCCCACAACCCCTTCTTCTTCGACACGGGCTGGAGCCGCTACGACCGGGACATGCTCCGGTGCTTCGAGGGGACCCAGACGGGGAACACCAGCCTCTTCGAGGCCCAGCGCGACCTGCTCCTGCACACCTTCACTCGAGCCGAGGTCCACCGCATGCAGCAGGCCCTCGGGCTTCCCGCCCCGGACGAAGAGCCGTAGGGCACGGGGCATGGTCTCACCGGTCGTCTTCGTGCCCGGGTCCCGGGGGATCACCGCCCGAGGCCTGCCACTGCCCGATCCACGAGGCCGTCCACCTCGGCGATGAGTTTGCGGAAAGCCGCCTCGAACACCCTCGCATAGTCGTAGGCCCAGGCGTCGTAGTTCTCCCACCGGATGATCTCTTCCCCCTGCACCGTCACGGTCTCCCGGGCCAGGGTGCGGCCGGCGGAAGACACCTCCACCCTTGCGGTCAAGGTCGCCCGTTTCGTGATCTCATAGGGAATCGAGAGATCCCCCCCGTCCCCTTCCAGACCACTGAACCGGCCGAGGATGCCGAGCCGCGCCCACGGGCCCGCCGCCGCGACCTGCACCGGCATCTTCCCCGAAAGTCTCGCCAGACGGCCCTTTCCGCCCCGGTCCGCCCCTCCGATCTGTTGGTATCCGGTCGACAGGGACTCGAGCGTCACGCTCAACTCCAGGCGCGGCCCTTCCGCAGCGGATTTTTGAGCAGCGTACCCCTCCAGGTGCCGTCGGAACCTCTCCGTCACCCGGTAGGCGCGATAGGTTTCCGCAGGGCCGGTGAGCACGTAGTAGGGATCTGCTACGTCCGACTGCAAGCGAATCGAGAGCACCGCCTCCCCCGGTCGAACCGCGTGTGAGGGTTCGCCCCGGAGCCCGGGAGGGACGGCAATGCCCGCACACCCTGCCAGCAGACCCCACCCGAGAACCATCGCCCATCTGGTCTTGGTCTGCATCATCCCGCCTCCTCCCCCCGGCCGGCGTACCCCACCTGCCCGGCTGGGTGCCCCTCTCGGCAGTCGCTCTCGAGAGCGCTCCCTTCCGGGCCACCCGCCGGGCCCCGTGCCGTCCTCCTCCCGCGCCCTGGAGTCTACGGTAGGACCGCGAGCGACGGTCGGCAAGCGGAGGGGGCCGGGGACCGCCGGTCAGCCGTTCACCAGCCGGACTATGGCGCGGCCGTCGGGGAAGTACTCCACCAGATTCAGACAGCCGTAGTCCTGGGCCAGGGAGTGGAACCGGGCGAGGGAGAGGCCGAGGGCGTCGAAGAGGATCACGCGGTTGACCCCGCCGTGGGCGACCAGACAGACCGCCTGCCCGGGGTGCCGGGCCAGGAGAGCGCCCAGGCTCGGGAGCACCCGGTCGCGCAGCTGGGCGAGACTCTCCCCCCCGGGAACGACGAAACCCTCCAGGTCCTCATTCCACTTCTCCAGGAGGGGGCGCTCCTCCCGCCAAAGCTCCCGGAAACGTCGATCGTCCCAGCGCCCCATGTGGAGCTCTCGAAATGCCGGCTCGACCCCGACCGCCAGCCCCTTGGGGTGCGCCACGGCCCGGGCCCCCTCCCGTGCCCTGGAGAGATCCGAGGAGTAGACCGCCGCCAGGTCCTCACCGGCAAGGCGCTCCGCCACGGCCGCCATCTGCTGCCTTCCCCGCGGGGTAAGGGCGACATCCACGTGGCCGTGGAGGACTCCGTCGCCGAAGACCTCTCCGTGGCGCACCAGGAAGAGTCGCGTGGGGAGGGTAGGTGTCAAGGGGCGCCATGCTCCATGCCCATCAGAACACGTTCCCGATGGTGAAGTACCAGACGTAGGAGTCCTCCCCTTCCCGACGGTCGGGGTTGAAGCCCACGTCCAAGGAGACCGGCCCCACGGGAGTCAGATATCGCATCCCCCCCCCGACCCCCTGGCGGATTCCCGAGCTCCCGGGGAACCCCGACGCACGGTTCCAGACGTTGCCCGCGTCCCAGAAGATTGCGCCCCCGAGTCGGCCCAGCACGGGGAACCGCAGCTCCGCCTTGAGGTTCCCCATCAGGTCGCCGCCCACCGGGGTCCCATCGTCCGCCTTGGGCCCGACCTCGTCTCGCTGAAAGCCCCGCACCGTGCTGCGGCCGCCCAGGAAGAAGCGCTTGTTGACGGGGAGGTCCGCGGTGTCGCCCAAACGCTGGGCGATCCCTCCGCGGGCCAGGAGGGCGAGGGTGATTCTCCCCGCCGAGAAGTATCCGCTCGCCGACCCTTGGTAGCGCTCGAACTCCACCTCCGAGCCAAGGCCCTCCAGAGCCCACTCCGCCTGAAGGGTGTGGTAGAAACCACGCCTCGGGTTGAAAGGGTCGTCGCGCGAGTCCCACACGAGCACCGGCCCGACAGCCGAGAGCAGGTAGTCACTGATCTTGTCTTCCCCCAGCACGGTCTCATCCACCACGTCACTGAGCCGGTTCTCCTCCAACGTATAGACGAGGGAGGCCTTGAGCTGTTCCGAGAAGCTCCGCTCCAAGGACGCCTGGAAGGCGAGCGACGACAGGTCGTAGGCCTCCCGGTCCTGGTTGCTCTTCAACACGCTCAGGCCCAGATCGTACGGCCTGCTCAAGACCCACGGCTCCCGGAAATTGATGGCCCAGGACCGGTCCAAGCGATCGAAGTCGTAGCGAAAACCCAGGCTCCGCCCGGCCCCCTGGAGGTTGGCGTGGGAGATCGAGGCGGACCCCTTCACACCTTCTTCCGTGCCGTACCCCAGGCCAAAGCTGACGCTTCCGGCGTCCTGTTCCTCCACGTCCACCCTGACGTCCCGCGCCATCACCCCCAATTCGCGGGTCAGGGGCTCGATCCGCACCCGCTGGAAGAACCCCAGGCGGTACAGGCGGTGTCGGCTTCGCACCACCTCCTCTGGATTCCAGGGCTCACCCTCGCGAATGGTGAGCTCTCGACGCACGACCTTGGCCTGGGTACGGGCGTTTCCCGATACCACCACGGAGCCGAAGCGGACCGGGGATCCCCCGTCGACGCGATACGTCACGTGGACCACCCCCGCCTCCGGGACCCTCTCGGTCCGCACTCCCACGACAGCCTCGGGGTGACCCCGCCGTTCCAACTCGCGCAGGATGCGAATCCTCGCCTGCTCGATCTCCGCAGGGTCTGCGGGACCCCCTCCGGCGAGGGAGGCCGCTGACGTCGCCTCGCCGGGGCTGAGGGCCCCGTCTCCTTCGAAGCGGATCTCTCCGAGCTCGTATCGCCGGCCTTCCTCTACCCGAATTCTCAGGGAAACCTCGCCGCTCGGCCGCACCTCGATCCGCTCCAAGAAAATCTCGGCATCGAGGTACCCCCGGGAGCCATACACGTCCCCGAGGACCCGAAGGTCACGTTCCAACGCTTCCTCGGTGTACGGAGGCGTCCGGACGATCCCGCCCACCACGAGGGACATATAGCTCCGCAGGCGTTCCGAGGCGATGGTCTCGTTGCCCTCGAAGGAGACCCGGGCGACCCTGGCACGCGGCCCGCGCTCTGCCCGGAGCTCCACCCGCCGGCGTCCGTAGGCGTGCCCCGCCTCGCCCGTCACGGCGGCGTGATAGTACCCCTGCGATCGCAGGTACTCCTCCATGAGCTCGGCGGTCCTCTCGACCCAGTCGTCGTCGAGATCCTCCCCGAAGCGGCTCCGTGCGATCTCCCGGAGGGGTTCAGCAGCCCACTCGTCCACGTCCTGCACCCGGACGTCGGTCGGTTCTCCCACGGTCAGGGGCAGCACCAGAACGGCCCCTTCCCCTTCCTGCCGGAAAACCGCCCTGGCGATCCTCGCCTCGGGGTACCCCTCCCGGTGCAGCACCTCCACCAGCCGCCGCCCTCCCTCCCGCAGACGACGACGGGACGCCGGCGAACCCTCCCGCAGCCCCAGCAACGCGATCAACCGCCCCCTCTCCATCGCGCCGCCCGCGTCCCCCTCGATCCGCAGCACCCGCCGCGGCCGGCCCTCATCGATCGTGAGGACGAGGTTCAGCCAGAGTCCGTCCCCCAGGGAATCCACCCGTGGAAGAACACGGGCCTCAGGAAAACCCTCGCTCTCGTAGAACTCGCGAACGGCCTCCATGTCCTGAGCCAGTACCGACTCATTCAGGGGCCTGTCGACGCGGGTCTGCAGCCGGGCCCGAAGCTCGGCGTCCTTCAAGGCGCGGTTCCCCCGGAACCGCACCCTCCGGATGAGGGGCTCAGGGAGGACTTCGACCACGAGGGACACACCCCCCTCTTCCACGGAACCCCGAACGATCGCGTCGCGCACGGCGTCTTTCTGCGCCAGGCGCAGGAGCCCGTGCTGGACCCTGTCGACCGCGTAAGGCTCCCCTGGGTACACGCCGAAGAGCTCCCGGATCTCCGAACCCCGCACCCGGCTGTGGTTGCGCACCTCGATCCGGGTGATCTGCCGGCCTTCCACAGGAGAGACGGCCCCGGGTTCGGACGCCGAGGCCCCCATCGCGCACACGAAACCCAGGAAAAGGAAGAGGCAGCGCCTCATCGAAAGGTGAACCGCAGGCGCGCCTCGCCACCCAGGGAGCCCTGCGTCTGGGAGCCCCGGTCGCTCCAGGTGCCGAGAAGGGAGAACCGGGGCGTGACGGAGTATTGCACCTCGAAATCCTGCTCGGTCTCTGCCCCTATGGCGGCAGAGTACCGAGCATACACGGCGCGGGTGACCGCCTTGCCTACCGTGACCCGCGGCACGGTGGTCTGGCTGGAGGGGGAGTAGGCCGGGTCGATCTGGAACTGGTCGAAACCCAGGAGCTCCCCCACTTCCCCCTCGAGCTCGTCCTGAAAGCGCCCGGTCAGGAAGCTGCCGGCCTCCGCCGCGGTCAGGGACTGGGCGTCCTGCATCTCACCGGCGGTGCTGCCGAGGGTCAGGAGCGCGACGATGTCATTGTGCGGCAGGGGGGGCATGCTCGCCAGGGCTACCTGATACTCGTCGAGGGGACCGGAGATGTCCACATTCACGGAGTACTGCCGCACGTCGGTGCGCACGTGCAGGTCCAGGAGCGGCACGGGCTGGGTCTCCCCCAGAAACTCCACCGAGCTCCTCAGCACCTCGTACTCCAGGGACCGGAGGCGCACCGTCCCGTCCCGAACCTCGACCCGGCCGCGGAGGGCCGGCCGGGGAAGGTACCCACGCGCCCGCAAGTCCAGCGCGAGGGAGATATCCGCCAGGTTGTTCTCAACCCGCAGATTGTCGTCCCCTCGGGCGGAGACGTCCACGAACACCGTGCCGGCCTCAGGCATGCCCCTCACCTCCCGGGGCCGACGCTGGATGGCATCGAAGACCAGGGTCTTGAGATTCACCCTCTGTTCGTAGAGGAACTCCTTGAGGTGGATGTCGCCCCGGATCTCCGGCCTTTCATAGGTGCCCGTGATGAGGAGGTCGGCGTCGAACAGGCTCCTCACTCTCGGGGGCCGTTCCTGTGCGATGTTGCGCACCTCGGCGAGCAGCCGAAGGCGCCCGGGCCTGAAACCGTCCAGCCCCACCGCCCCTTCCAGGTGGACCCGGCCGAAGCCGACCTGGGCGTCCAGCCACTCCACGATGAGCCCGTCCTCGGCATCGAAGTACCCCGCAGCCTCGAGGTCTTCGATGGACAGATCGAACGCCTCCAGGCTCAGAGTCGCGCCGGGCTCCACCACGATCGGGCCCGCCAGCC
>CAZYJP010000091.1:0-7919 GCA_964647795.1 uncultured Thermodesulfobacteriota bacterium | reverse complement strand
CACGTCAAGGTGGACACCGGCATGGGCCGCCTGGGGGTGCCCGCCGCCGAGGCGGCGGGGTTCGTGGAGTGGCTGGCCGGCCTTCCCCACCTCCGGGTGGAGGGAATCTTCTCCCACTTCTCCGCGGCCGACGAAGCCGACCTCACCTTCAGCAGGGCCCAAGTCGAGGAGTTCCGTCGCCTGCTCGAGGCCCTGGCTGCCCGGGGCCTCCGGCCCCCCCTCTGCCACATGGCGAACACGGCCGCCACGATGGTCCTTCCCGAGAGCCACTTCGATCTCGTCCGGACCGGCATCGGGATCTACGGGCTCCACCCCTCCCCCGAGACCCCGCGCACGGCAGCCTTGGAACCCGTCATGAGCCTGCGCACCCACATCGCCCAGGTCAAGGAGGTTCCGGAGGGCACCCCTCTGTCCTACGGCCGCACCTTCGTCACCGCCCGGCCCAGCCGCATCGCCACCCTGCCGGTGGGCTACGGCGACGGGTATCCACGCCTCCTCTCCAACCGGGGAAGCGTGCTGGTGGGCGGGCAGCCGGTCCCGATCGTCGGCCGCGTGTGCATGGACCTGACCCTCGCGGACGTGACCGAGATCCCGGACGCCCGCGTCGGCGACGAGGCCGTCCTCTTCGGTCGCCAGGAAGAAGCCTTCATCGGCGCGGAGGACTTGGCCCGACTCGTCGGCACCATCCACTACGAGATCACCTGCAACGTGGGCAAGCGCGTGCCGAGGGAGTACGTCGCGTAGAGCGTGGGGCCGGGAGCCCAGAGCAGAGGACGGCGTTGCGGCGCGCCGCAAAAACGCCTTTGCGTCTCCAGGCACAACGTCCTATGATTCGGCGGCCCCAAGGGTCCGGGCGATTTCCATCTCTTCACGCACACAGCAAACGGAGGGTCCCCATGCGAAGCATACGGCTGGCGGCACTGTCCTGTGTCCTCACCCTCGGGCTCGCACTGCCCGCCCTGGCGCAGGACACCATCAAGATCGGCTTCGTCATCCCCCTGACCGGCGACATTCCCAAGGTCGGCGAGGCCTCCAAGTTCGCCGCCGAGATGCTCCGGGAGGACGTCAACGGCAAGGGCGGGCTCGAGGTGGGGGGCAAGAAGTACCGCCTGGACTTCCTCTACCAGGACAACGAGTCGAAGGCGGAGTCGGCCGTCACGGTGGCCCTCAAGCTGATCGAGCAGGACCGGATCCTGGCCATGGTCGGCCCCCAGTCTTCCAAGCAGGCCGTTCCCGCGGGTCAGGTGGCCGACGACAACGAGACGCCGATGATCTCCCCTTGGTCCACCAACCCCGACACCACCAAGGACCGGCCGTGGGTCTTCCGGGCGGCCTTTCTCGACCCCTTCCAGGGGCCGGTGGCGGTGGACTTCGCGACCAAGACCTTCGGGGCCAAGAAGGCGGCGGTGCTCTTCGACCTCTCCAACGATTACTCCAAGGGGCTGGCGGAGATCTTCAAGGCTGACTTCGAGACGAAGCACGGCGCGGGCTCCGTGGTCGCCTTCGAGACCCACGGCACCAAGGACCAGGACTTCAGCGCCCAGCTCACCAAGATCATCGCGGCCAAGCCCGACTTCCTCTTCGTGCCCAACAACTACAACCAGGTTGCGCTCATCGTCCCGCAGGCGCGCAACCTCGGCTTCCAGGGCCCCTTCATGGGCTCCGACGCCTGGGGTTCGGCCGAGCTCATGACCCTGTGCGGCGACGCGTGCAAGGGGCAGTACTTCTCCACCCACTACGCGGCGGCCGGCGCCACGGGCGCCACCAAGGAGTTCATCGACCGGTACCAGGCCAAGCACGGGTACACCCCGGACGACGTGGCGGCGCTGACGTGGGACGCCACCCGGCTCGTCCTCCAAGCCATCCAGAACACCAAGGGTCTCACCGGAAATCTGAAGCAAGACCGCAAGGCCATCCGAGACGCCATGGCGGGAATCGCCGAGTTCGACGGCATCACGGGCAAGATGCGGTTCGACGCCGAGGGCGACCCCATCAAGTGCGCCGTGGTAGTCAGGATCACCGACACCGGCGAGTTCGCATTCACCGAGTCGGTGTGCCCGTAGGACCGGGAATGGACCCCGGAGGCGCTGCGACGCGGAGGCGCTCACACAGGAGCTCTTGAGTCGGTGTGTGTGTTTCCGGGCCGCCGCCCGGGCTCTTCCCGGGGCGGTCCGGGGGCCACGACCTCCGGCACGGGAGTGCAAACCTCCGGCGGTTGATGTCTCCGCGCTCCCTGCGTCTCCGCGGTTCCATCCTTACCTCCACGCCGCGCCGGACCGAGGGGAAACGACCCGTGTTCGAGCTCCTGATCCAGAACCTCCTGAACGCCCTCCAGTGGGGGAGTTTCTACGCCCTGATCGCCCTGGGGTACACCCTCGTCTACGGCGTGCTCCTGCTGATCAACTTCGCCCACGGCGACGTCTTCATGGTGGGGGCCTACATCGCCTTCTTCGTGGCGACCTTCTTCCTGGGCTCCTTCGGGGTCATCCCGGGCCTTCCCGGCTGGGCGGTCCTGGCCGCGACGATCCCGCTGACCATGGTGCTGACGGCGTGCGTCGGGGTCACCCTGGAGCGGGTGGCGTACCGGCCGCTTCGCCGCAAGGGCGCGAACCGGCTCTACGTGGTCATCACGGCTCTCATGTGCGGTCTCATCCTCGAGAACGGGAACCTGGCGCTCCTGGGTGCCAGCCGGCGGCGATTTCCCCCTCTCATCGAGGAGACGGTCTACACCGTCGGCACCGTGAGCTTCACGAATCTCAAGATTGCGGTGATCGCGGCCGCCGTGCTGGTCTTCCTGCTCCTGCACACGATCGTCACCCGGACCAAGATCGGCATGGCCATGCGGGCCATCTCCTACGACAAGTTCGCCGTGCCGCTCATGGGGATCCCCATCGACACCATCATCGTCTTCACTTTCGTCCTCGGCTCGTCCATGGCAGGGCTGGCGGGGATCCTCTTCGCCATGTCCTACCCGGTCCTCGACCCCTACATGGGTGCCCTCATCGGCTGGAAGGCCTTCATCGCCGCGGTGGTAGGAGGGATCGGCGACATCCGGGGGGCGTTCCTGGGGGGGTTCCTCCTGGGGGCGGTGGAGATCCTGGTGGTCGCGTTCTTCCCCTCCACCTTTCGGGACCTCCTCGCCTTCACGGTGCTCCTGATCATCTTGTCCTTCAAACCCACGGGACTGTTCGGCGTGGCGAAAACGACCAAGATCTAGGGGACGCGTGAGACGTAATGAGTGAGGGGTGACGGGTGAGGAGTGATCGGTGGAAGGCCCCTGCCCTCCGCTATCGGTCCTCCGTCCTCCGTCCTCAGCTCCATGCTCTCTGCCCCATGCCCCATGCTCCATGCCCTATGCTCCACACCCCATGCCCCACCCCGATGGGAGCCGGATGAAACGGATCACCACACCCGCCGCCCTGGCCGCGGTCCTCGCGGTCCTGGTCTTCCTCGCCTACACCGGCGCCATGGACCAGTACACCCAGACGGTCCTCATGTTCATGGGGGTGAACATCATCCTCGCGGCCAGCCTCAACCTGGTGAACGGCTACATGGGGGAGTTCTCCTGCGGCCACGGGGGCTTCATGGCGGTGGGGGCCTACGTGTCCTCGGTGCTGAGCGTGCTCCTCTTCACCACCGATCGGGTCTTCGGCCCCCCTCTTCTGCCCCCCGGGTGGGCACTCTACGCGTTCCCCTTGGTGCTCCTGGTCGGCGGACTGGCCGCGGCGGTGGCCGGCCTGGTGGTCGCGATCCCGTCGTTTCGCACCCGGGGAGACTACCTCGCCATCATCACGCTCGCGGCCAATTACATCTTCATCAGCGCCATCGAGAACATGGACACCATCGGCGGCCCCCGGGGCTTCATGGGGATGAAGCGGGTCGTCAACACCATGGGCGAGACCCTGGGGCTTCCGTGGATGCTGATCTGGGTCTTCCTGTTCACGGTGGCCACGATCTGGGTACTGCGGCGTTTCGTGTACTCCACCTACGGGCGGGGGGTCTCGGCCATCTGCCAGGACGAGGTGGCGGCCGAGATCATGAGCGTGAACACCAACAAGATGAAGCTGATCGCGTTCATGCTCTCCTCGGGCCTCGCCGGCATCGGCGGGGGGCTCTTCGGCCACATCGTGGGCTACGTCAACCCGGGTTCCTTCACGATCCTCAAGTCCACCGAGGTCCTGGTGATGGTGTACCTCGGGGGCATGGGCTCCCTGAGCGGCTCGGTGATGTCGGCGATCCTCTTCACCCTGCTCCTGGAGGCCCTGCGCCCCCTGCAGATCATCAAGTGGATCGTCGTCCCCCTCCTGCTCATCGTGCTCATGCAGTTCCGGCCCGAGGGCATCCTGGGCAACCGCGAGTTCTCCGACGTCTTTCCGCGCCTGCGGCGCCTGTACCACTACCGATGAAGCACCTTCTCCGCATCCGCTCACCGATCACGCGTCACGCGCCACGGCCCTGACATGGCGACACTCCAGATCCAGAACCTGACCCACTACTTCGGCGGGCTGTGCGCGCTGTCGAACCTCAACATCGCGGTGGAGGAGCGCGAGCTCTTCGGCCTCATCGGGCCCAACGGCGCAGGAAAGACCACGGTCTTCAACCTCGTGAGCGGGTTCTACCAACCGAGCCGGGGGGCGGTCCTGTTCCAGGACCGGAGCACGGCCGGGCTCAAGCCCCACCAGGTGACCGCCCTCGGGATCGCCCGCACCTTCCAGAACATCCGCCTCTGGAAGGACATGACCGTCCTCGACAACATCCGCATCTCCCAGCACCACCGCCTCGGGTACGGGCTCCTCGACACCCTGCTGCGCACCCGCCGGTACGGCCGCCGGGAGCGGGAGCTCGAGGACTACGCCCGCGAGCTCCTGGAGGTGATGAGCCTCTCGGACTTCGCGGCGGAGCTCCCGAAGAACCTCCCGTACGGGCTCCAGCGGAAAGTCGAGCTGGCCCGGGCCCTCTCGGTCCAGCCCAAGCTCCTGCTCCTGGACGAGCCCGCCGCCGGCCTCAACAGCGCCGACGTGGAGGAGCTCATCCGCCTGATCCGGTGGATCCACGAGGAGTTCGAGATCACCATCTGGATGATCGAGCACCACATGGACGTGGTCATGCAGTTGTGCTCCCACATCACCGTGATCGATTTCGGGGTCACCATCGCCGAAGGGAGCCCGGAGGAGATCCAGCGAAACCCGGCCGTCATCGAGGCCTACCTCGGAAACGCAGAGATCTGATGCTCCTGTCCGTCGAGAACCTGCGGGTCAAGTACGGGGCGGTCGAGGCCCTCCACGGCATCAGCTTCCAGGTGGAGGAAGGCGAGATCGTCACCCTCATCGGCGCCAACGGCGCGGGGAAGAGCACCTCGCTCCTGAGCATCTGCCGCACCCCGCCCCCGGACGGGCCCCGGGTCGTCGAGGGCGAGATCCGCCTCCGGGGGGAGAGCCTTCTGCGGACCGAGGCCCACCGGATCGCGGCCCAGCACAAGACGGCCCTCGTCCCCGAGGGGCGTCGGATCTTCGGAAACCTGACGGTGCGGGAGAACCTGGATCTCGCCACCTACGCCCGCAGGGGCGACCCCGGGGTACCGCGGGACTACGAGAGGGTCTTCGAGCTCTTCCCCCGGCTCGAGGAGCGCGCCAAGCAGCGCAGCGAGTCCCTGAGTGGCGGCGAGCAGCAGATGCTCGCGGTGGGGCGGGCCCTGATGTCGGGGTGCACCTTCCTCCTCCTCGACGAGCCGTCCATGGGGCTGGCGCCGCTCCTCAAATACGATCTCTTCCGCAAGCTCAAGCGCCTGAACCAGGAGGACCGGATGACCATCCTCCTGGTCGAGCAGAACGCCAACCTGGCGCTCCACCTGGCTCACCGGGGCTACGTGCTCGACACCGGCACCATCGCCGCCCAGGGCACGAGCGCCGAGCTCCTGGGGAACCCGGAGGTCAAGAAGGCGTATCTGGGGGGGTAGGGCGGAGGAGGTCCGGCTCGAAGCACAGGGTCGCGAAGTGGTCCTCGACGGTCTCGGCCCGGCGGATGAGCTCCACGCAACCGTCGGACCGGAAGAGGAGCTCCTTGGGGCGGAGGCGCCCGTTGTAGCTGAACCCCATGGCGTGGCCGTGGGCACCGGTGTCGTGGATGAGCACCAGGTCGCCCTCGTCGATCCGGGGCAGGGGGCGCTGCACCGCGAACTTGTCGTTGTTCTCGCACAGGCTCCCCACCACGTCCACCACCGTCTCCGCAGGGGCCTCCTCCTTGCCGAGCACGGTCACGTGGTGGTACGCGCCGTACATCCCGGGGCGCATGAGCGACGACATGCAGGCGTCCACCCCCACGTACTCCCGGTAGATGTGCTTGTGGTTGATCGCCCGGGTCACCAGCACCCCGTGGGGCCCGGTCATGTACCGGCCGCTCTCCATGAAGAGCCGAGGCACCGTGCCCCGTTCCGCCTCGAAATCGGCCAGCAGGCCGGAGATCTCCCTGCCCATCCACTCCAGGTCCAGGGGGCTCTGCTCCGGCCGGTAGGGGATCCCCAGTCCCCCGCCCATGTTCAGGAACTCGAACCGGATCCCCAGCGCGTCGGACACCAGGCGCGCCACGGAGAGGAGCATCCGTACCGTGTCCACCATGTACTCGCCGTTGAGCTCGTTGGAGCACACCATCGTGTGCAGCCCGAAGCGCACCGCGCCCCGGTCCCGGGCCTGCCGGTAGGCATCGACGATCTGGTCGTGGGCCACCCCGTACTTGGACTCCTCGGGGTGGCCGATGATGCTGTTGCCCGTCCGGCGGGGGCCCGGGTTGTACCGGAAGCTCACGAGCTCGGGCATCCGGGGCACCTTGGGGACCAAAGTGATGTCGTCCAGGTTCAGGATGGAGCCGCCGTCGGTGAGGGCCGCCTCGAACTCCTCCCGGGTGGTGTCGTTCGAAGTAAACATGAGCTCCTCGCCCCGGGCACCCACGCGCCGGCTCAGGAGGAGCTCGGGGACCGAGCTGCAGTCGAACCCGAAGCCCATCTCGCGCATGAGGCCGAGGATCGCAGGGTTGGGCAGGGCCTTGACGGCGTAGAACTCCTGGAAGCCCTTCACCCCGGCGAAGGCCCGGCGGAGCTCCGCCCCGGTCCGGCGGATGCCCTGCTCGTCGTAGAGGTGGAAGGGGGTTCCGAAGTGGTCGGCCGCGGCGCGCAGCACCGGCGCCGCGCGCCCCTGGAAGTCGCCGGACATGGGCATGGAACGTCCACCTCTGCGGGTAGGAAGAAAGGATTCGGGCCGCCGGAGGATAAAACAGGCCGCCGGGCGATGCAAAGGAGAAGGACGGCCACGATCCACCATCGGGCCGGTAAGCGGGGCCCGGGGCCCCCTCGCCCGCTCGTCCGTCGGGGGCCTCGAGAGCCGTGCGGCGCTAGAACCTCTCCACCAGCTTCTCGATCAGGTAGCTCGACTCCCGGATGGCCTGGTCGCCGAAGGGGCCGAACCACTCGGCGATGCTCCGGAACTCGCCGCAGAATCCCTCCTTGTCTCCGGCCTCGATCATCGCGAGGTTCGCGGAGACGCTCTCCAGGTAGCGGCGCAGGAGCGCCCGGCGCTCGGGGGTGGCGAAGATGATCTCGGCATAGAGCTCCGGGGCCTGGGCGAAGAGCCGCCCCACCATCCCCAGCTCGAGCCGGTAGATGGGGCTCGAGAAGTCCAGCGTCCGGGCGAGGGGGACACCTTGGCGGCAGAGGAACTGTCCGAAGGCGAAGGTGGCGAAGTGGCGCAGCGCCTGGACCACGGCCATCGCCTCGTCGTGCTCTTCGGCCGTGGCCCGCACGAGCACCGCCCCCCAGGCCGCGAGTTGATCGAGCACCCACCGGCTCGACTCCTCGCCGCGCCCCGGCGTGACCACCACGATCTGCTTGTCCATGGTGGCGGTGGTCGGCCCGAACATCGGGTGGAGCC
>CAZYJP010000090.1:0-7932 GCA_964647795.1 uncultured Thermodesulfobacteriota bacterium | reverse complement strand
CCGCCGGGCCCCGGGGGCTCCAGCTCGCCCACGTCCGCCACGGCCACCTGAAGGTGATCGGCCACGCCGGCAGCCCGGGCGGAAGCCGCCACGAGCCGCACCTGGCCCGCGTCGCGATCCGAGGCGAACAACGGTGCCGCAACGCCCTGCCGCTCGCCGGAACGGGCTTCGTCCCGCAGCCTCCCCCAGACCCCCGGATCGAAACGCGGGAAGCCCTCGAAGGCAAAACCCCGCCGCAAGCCCGGCGCCGCCCCCAAGGCGAGAAGGGCCGCCTCCACGGCCAGGGTGCCGGACCCGCACAAGGGGTCTAGGAAGGCCTCGCTCCCGTTCCACCCGGCCCGCAAGAGGAGGCCTGCGGCGAGGTTCTCCCGGATCGGCGCCCGCCCTCCGCGGGGCCGGTAGCCCCGGCGGTGGAGGTGCTCCCCGGAGGTGTCGAGGCTCACGGTGACGGTCCGGTCCACGGCCCGCACCAGGAGGCGCAGTGCCCCCTCCCCCTTCTCCGGTTTGGCGCCAACCGCACCCGTCAGGGCGCCCGACACCACCTCGGCTACCTTGCCCGTGTGCCAGAGCCGCGAGTGGTGGGAGGCGGCCCGCACGTCCACGGCGCACCCCACTGGAAGCCACTCCCCCCATGGGACCTTCCCCAGGGCCCTGCCCAGCTCCCGGAATCCCCGGGCCTCGAAGGCAGCCACCCGCACCAGCACCCGGCTCGCCACCCGGCTCCAGAGGTTGGCCCGCCAGGCGTCCTCCCACGAACCGGAGAATCCAACCCCGCCTTCTTCCCGTTCCGGCCCCAGACCCAGCGCGGCCAACTCCGCCGCCACCAGGTCTTCGAAGCCCAGGGGGGAGACGGCGAAGAAGGTGAGTGGCGGTGACGGGTGACGGGTCACGGGTGACGGGGACCTCCCTCGCGCATCACTCGTCACGGGTCACTCGTCACGCCTTGCCGGCCTTCTTCCCGATGTGGGCCATGAGACCGCCGTCGGCGATGAGCTCCTGCATGAAGGGCGGGATGGGGGCGGCCCGATACTCGGTGCCCCGGGTGAGGTTGCGGATCACGCCGGCGTCGGCGTCCACCTCCACCTCGTCGCCTTCCCCGATGCCCTCCGCCGCCTCGGGGCTCTCGAAGATCGGCAGGCCCATGTTGAAAGCATTGCGGTAGAAGATCCGGGCGAAGCTCGGCGCGATGACGCAGGAGATCTTCGCGGCCTTGATCGCAATGGGAGCGTGCTCCCGGCTCGAGCCGCAGCCGAAGTTCTTCCCCGCCACGATCACGTCGCCCGGCGACATCTTGCGCACGAACTCCGGGTCGGCGTCCTCCATACAGTGCTTGGCGAGCTCGGCCGGGTCGCTGGTGTTCAGGTATCGGGCCGGGATGATGGCATCGGTGTCCACGTCCGCCCCAAAGGTCCACGCCTTGCCCCGAAACCTCATCCCAACACCTCCTCGGGGCTCGCGATGCGGCCCAGCACCGCGCTCGCCGCCGCCACTGCCGGGTTCGAGAGATACACCTCGCTCTCGGGGTGCCCCATGCGCCCCACGAAGTTGCGGTTGGTCGTGGCGACCGCCCGCTCCCCCTTGGCCAGGATGCCCATGTGTCCGCCCAGGCAGGGCCCGCAGGTGGGGGTGGAGACCGCCGCCTTGGCGTCCAGGAAGACCTCGATGAGGCCCTCCTTCAGAGCCTGCCGGTAGATCTCCTGTGTCGCCGGGAAGATGAGGCAGCGCACGTACTTGGCCACTCGCTTCCCCCGGAGGACCTTGGCGGCGCGGCGCAGATCCTCGATGCGTCCGTTGGTGCAGGAGCCGATCACCACCTGGTCGATGGGCACCTGGCCGACGTCGTCGATGGACCGGGTGTTGGAGGGGAGGTGCGGAAAGGCGACCTGGGGCCGGATCTTCCTGCAGTCGATCTCGATCACGTCCGCGTACCGGGCGTCCGGGTCACTCGCGTAGACGACCGCGGGGCGCTTGCCCCGCCCGGTCACATACTGGCGCGTCACGTCGTCCGGGGCGATGATGCCGTTCTTCCCTCCCGCCTCGATGGCCATGTTGGCCATGGTGAGGCGGTCGTCCATGCCCAGGCGGCCGATGACCGGCCCGGTGAGCTCCATGGCCCGGTAGAGCGCCCCGTCGACGCCGATGCGCCCGATGGTGTGGAGGATCAGGTCCTTGCCGTCCACCCAGGGCCGAAGCTCTCCCGTGTACACGAACTTCATCGACTCCGGCACCTTGAACCATGCCTCGCCCGTGACCATGGCCGCCGCCAGGTCGGTGGAGCCGACGCCGGTAGAGAACGCCCCCAACGCCCCGTAGGTGCAGGTGTGGCTGTCCGCGCCGATCACCACGTCGCCGGGGACCACGAGGCCCTGCTCCGGCAGGAGGGCGTGCTCGATCCCCATCTCCCCCGTCTCGAAGTAGTGCTCCAGATCCTGCTCCCGGGCAAAATCCCTGAGCACCTTGCACTGCTCGGCGCTGGCGATGTCTTTGTTGGGCGCGAAGTGGTCGGGCACAAGGACCACCCGGGTGCGGTCGAACACCTTGCGGGCACCGGCCCTGCGGAACTCGCGGATGGCGATGGGCGCCGTGATGTCGTTGCCCAGCGCCACGTCTACCGTGACGTTGACGATCTGCCCCGGCTCCACGCGGTCCAATCCCGCGTGGGCGGCCAGGATCTTCTCGGTGATGGTCATGGGAATCCTTGGTGACGGGTGACGAGTGACAAGTGACAAGTGACGAGTGACGGGTGACGGCGGGCCACGTGTCACGCGTCACTCGTCACGCGTCACGGCTTCTCACAGATGCACGGCAAACGCCTTCTGCTTCCGGTGCTCGATCTTGTTCAAGGCCCGGACGAACGCCTTCGCCGACGCCACGACGATGTCCGTGTCCGAGGCCTGGCCGTTTGCGAGGGCGCCGTCCTCCTCGATGCGCACGCTCACCTCGGCCTGGGCGTCGGTACCTCCGGTGATGGAGTTGATCGAGAAGTTCACCAGCCGCGGCGAGCGCCGGGTGAGCTTCTTGATGACGCTGAAGGCCGCGTCCACCGGGCCGTCCCCGAACCCGGCCTCCTGGCGCACGACTCCGTCGATCTCCATCTGGACCGTCGCGGTGGGCACGGTGACGGTGCCGGAGCTCACGTTGAGGTAGACCATTCGGAAGCGGTCCGGGAGCCGCAGGATCCTCTCGGCCACCAGGGCATCCACGTCCTCGTCGTAGACGGTCTTCTTCTTGTCCGCGAGCGCCTTGAAGGCCTCGAAGGCGGTCTCGATCTGCCCGTCGTCCAGTTGGTACCCCAGTTCCTTGACCTTCTCCCGAAAGGCGTGGCGGCCCGAGTGCTTCCCGAGAACCAGGGAATTGGTCGGCACCCCCACGCTCTCCGGCGTGAGGATCTCGTACGTGCTCTTCTCCTTGAGCACCCCGTCCTGGTGAATCCCCGCCTCGTGGGCGAAGGCGTTGGCGCCCACGATGGCCTTGTTGGCCTGCACCGCGAGCCCGGTCACCAGACTCACCAGCCGGCTCGTGGGATAGATGTTCTCGGTGGCCACCCTCGTCGTGAACGGCAGGTAGTCGGGCCGCGTCCGCAACGCCATGACCACTTCCTCCAGGGAGGTGTTCCCGGCCCGCTCCCCGATGCCGTTGATGGTGCACTCCACCTGCCGGGCACCGGCCTGGACTGCCGCCAGGGAGTTCGATACGGCCAACCCCAGGTCGTTGTGGCAGTGCACCGAGAGCACCGCCTTGTGGACATTGGGCACCCGCTCCACGATCGCGCGGATCGTGCCCCCGAATTCCGAGGGGATGGCGTACCCGACCGTGTCCGGGATATTCACGGTGGTGGCGCCGGCGGAAATGACGGCCTCGACCACGCGGCAGAGAAAGTCGAGATCGCTCCGGACCGAATCCTCGGCCGAGAACTCCACGTTCGTCGTGTACTTGCGCGCGTGCTTCACCGCCTCCACGGCCTGTTCGAGCACCTGGTCCGGGGAGAGGCGCAGCTTGTGCTCCATGTGGATGGAGCTGGTGGCGATGAACGTGTGGATGCGCGGATTCTCCCCGCCCTTCAAGGCCTCCCAGGCCCTGTCGATGTCGGCCCGGTTGGCCCGCGCCAGGCCCGCCACCTGAAGACCCCGCACCCTGTCGGCGATGATCTTCACGGCCTCGAAGTCGCCGGGGGACGAGATCGGAAAGCCCGCCTCGATCACATCCACCCGCAGACGCTCCAGGGCCTGCGCCACCCGGAGCTTCTCCTCCGTGTTCATGGAGGCTCCGGGGGACTGCTCCCCGTCCCGCAGGGTGGTGTCGAAGATGATCACGGTTTCCATGGGGTCCTCCGGACCAGGGGTCAGTTCTTCGTCTTGTCCACCAGCCGCCCCTCCTTGAGCCAGGGCATCATGGCCCGGAGCTTCTCGCCCACGGCCTCGATCGGGTGCTCCCTGCCCTGCCGGGCCAGGGCGTTGAACACCGGGCGGTTCGCTCGGTTTTCCAGGATCCACTCCCGGGCGAAGGCCCCGGTCTGGATCTCGGTGAGGATCTTCCGCATCTCGTCCTTGACGGCAGGAGTGATCACGCGGGGACCGCGGGTGAGGTCCCCGTACTCGGCGGTGTTGGAGATCGAGTAGCGCATGTTGGCGATGCCGCCCTCATAGATGAGATCCACGATGAGCTTCACCTCGTGCAGACACTCGAAGTACGCCATCTCCGGGGAATACCCCGCCTCCACCAGGGTCTCGTACCCCGCCTGGATGAGGGCCGACACCCCGCCGCAGAGCACCGCCTGCTCGCCGAAGAGGTCGGTCTCGGTCTCCTCCCGGAAGGAGGTCTCGATGATGCCGGCGCGCCCGCCGCCGACGCCGCAGGCATAGGCCAGGGCCACGTCCCGCGCGTTTCCCGAGGGGTCGGCCGCCACAGCCACGAGGCACGGCACGCCCTTGCCTCGCTGGTACTCCGCCCGCACCAGATGTCCGGGGCCCTTCGGGGCCACCATGAACACGTTCACGCCCTTGGCCGGCACGATCTGACCGAAGTGGATGTTGAAACCGTGGGCGAAGGCAAGATAGTCGCCGTCCTTCATGCCGGGGGCGATCTCGCTCCGGTACACGTCCCCCTGGAGCTCGTCGGGAAGCAGGATCATCACCACCTGGGCCTTGGCGACCGCCTCGGCGGTCGGAAGCACCGTGAATCCGGCCGCCTTTGCCTTCGCCGCAGAACCGCCGTCGGGGCGCAGCCCCACGATCACGTCGAACCCGGAATCGCGCAGGTTGTGGGCGTGGGCGTGCCCCTGGCTGCCGTAGCCGATGACGGCGATGGTCCTCCCCTTGAGCAGGTTCAGGTCGGCGTCCTTCTCGTAGTAGATCTTCATGATCCTCCCTTTCTCGATGCTCGAAGCGGAGCGCCCGACCTCTCGGTCGGTGCACCTCCAGGTTTTCCCGTCTCCCACTCGGACCGATCCGCCCCGTCCGCCCCGTCCGCCCCGCCCGACGGATCCGACCGATCACCCGTCACGTTCCCTCGTTCACGCCGCTGCGCTCTGGCGCCCCCGGGGCATGGCCACCTTGCCGGTGCGCACGACCTCCCTGACCCCCAGGGGCTGGAGGAGCTCCATCACCGCCCGGATCTTGTCCTCGTCCCCCGTCATCTCCACCGTGTAGGTCTTGGGGGATACGTCCACCACCCGGCCCCGGAAGATGTCGACCAAGCGGAGGAGCTCCGCCTTGTTCTGCTCGGTCGCGTTCACCTTGACCAGGATCAGCTCGCGCTCCAGGTACTCCCCTTCCTGCATGTCCATGACCCGGAGCACGTTCACCAGCTTGTTGAGCTGCTTGATGATCTGCTCGACGATCTGGTCATCGCCCCGGGTCACCAGGGTGATGAGACTGACGGTGGTATCCTGCGTCTCGGCCACGGAGAGGCTTTCGATATTGAACCCCCGGCCGCTGAAGAGCCCCACGACCCGGGCCAGCACCCCGAACTCGTTTTCCACCAGCACCGAAATGGTGTGCTTCATGCCGTCCTCCTCCCCCGACTCCCTCGCGCAGCGCCAAGACTACCCAACCGGCCGGAACCAAACCCTATACAAGCAGCATCTTGCTGATCGGGGAACCGGCCGGGACCATGGGGTACACCCCCTCCTCCGGATCCACCCGGAAATCCATGATCACCGGGCCGGGATGGGCCAGCGCGGCCCGGATCACCGGCACCACCTCCTCGGGCCTCTCCGCCCGAAGCCCCAGGGCCCCGTAGGCCTCGGCCAGCTTCACGAAGTCCGGGGCGAACTCCATCCGGGTATGGGAGTAGCGCTTTTCGTAGAAGAGCTCCTGCCACTGGCGAACCATCCCCAGGAAGCCGTTGTTGAGTATGGCGATCTTCACGGGCAGGCCGTACTGGACCGCGGTCGCCAACTCCTGGATGTTCATCTGGATGGACCCGTCCCCCGCGATGTCGAAGACGACCCGGTCGGGGAACGCCGCCTGGGCGCCGATGGCGGCTGGGAACCCATACCCCATGGTGCCCAACCCCCCCGAGGTGAGCCAGCAGCGGGGTTGGTCCAAGGTGAAGTACTGGGCGGCCCACATCTGGTTCTGTCCCACTTCGGTGGCGACGATACAGTCTCCCTGAGTCACCTCCCAGAGCTTTTCCACCACGAACTGGGGCTTGATCACGTCGGGCCCCTGCTTGTAGGCCATCTTGTGGGCCTCGCGCCAGGTCCGGATCTGTTCTGTCCAGGGGGTCAGGTTCGCACCCCATCCCTGCCACTCCTCGGCCTGGACCAGTCCGAGCATCTTCTTGAGCACGTTGCGGACGTCGCCGACGATCGGCACATCCACCCGGATGTTCTTCGAGATCGAGGTCGGGTCGATGTCCACGTGGACCACCGTGGCGTCGGGTGCGAACTCGTCCAGCTTTCCCGTGACCCGGTCGTCGAAGCGCGCCCCGACGGCCAAGAGGAAGTCGCAGTGGGTCACGGCCATGTTGGCCCGGTAGGTGCCGTGCATGCCGAGCATGCCCAAGAAGAGCGGGTCCGAGCCCGGAAAGCACCCGAGCCCCATCAGCGTGGCCGTCACGGGCAGGTTCAGGTGCCGAGCCAGCTCGGTGAGCTCCCGAGAGGCGTTCGAGAGCACCACCCCTCCCCCGGCGTACACCACCGGCCGCCTCGCCTCGTGCAAGGCCTTCAGGGCCCTCTTGATCTGTCCGATGTGGCCCTCGTAGGTGGGATTGTAGCCCCGAAGCTTGGCCGCGTCGGGATAGGCGTACTCGGTGCGCCCGACCAGCACGTCCTTGGGCAGGTCCACCAGCACCGGCCCCGGCCGCCCGGCACGCGCCAGGTAGAAGGCCTCCTTGATGATCCGGGCCAGGTCCCGCACGTCCTTCACCAGGAAGTTGTGCTTGGTGCAGGGCCGGGTGATCCCGACGATGTCCGCCTCCTGGAAGGCGTCGTTGCCGATGAGCTGGGTGGGCACCTGGCCCGTGAACACCACCATCGGGATCGAGTCCATGTACGCCGTCGCCAGGCCCGTCACCGTGTTGGTGGCGCCGGGGCCCGACGTCACGAGGGCCACCCCCACCTCGCCGGAGGCCCGGGAGTACCCGTCGGCCGCATGCACCGCCCCTTGCTCGTGGCGCACCAGGACGTGGCGGATATCGGAGTGGAAGAGCACGTCGTACACGTTGAGCACGACTCCCCCGGGATACCCGAACAGGGTGTGGACCCCTTCCTTCTTCAGACTCTCCACGAGGATCTCGGCACCGGTCAGTTCCACGAATTCCTCCTCCTGCGTCTGTCAGCTGCGGGACGGCCCCGACCGCAGCGAGAACGGCCGGCCCAAGAGGCCGGCCGCTGGTTCTCGCCCGGTGGGCCGGGCTAGCCCAGGAGCACGGCCCCCGTGTTGGCGGAGGTGACGAGTCGGGCGTACCGGGGCAGCCATCCGGTGCCCA
>CAZYJP010000089.1:0-7970 GCA_964647795.1 uncultured Thermodesulfobacteriota bacterium | reverse complement strand
GACCGGCGCACGAGCCCCGCGTCCTCGAGGCGGGCCACCATCTCGCGTTCACGAGCGGGGGGCAGGCCGAAGCGGGTTGTCAGGACCCCGAGAGCACGGGGGGCGGCCCTCCGAAAAGACAAGAAGAGGGTCTCCAGGAGGGCCGCCTCCCGGCTCAGCGCCTCCCGGCCCCCATGGGGGCACTTCCCGGCCAGGACGCTGTCGCGGTAGGCACCGAGGCCCGGTTCGTTCCACCACCGAGTACCCCATGGCCCGGCCAAGGGGCTGTAGCCGTGGGCTCCGGGACCCAACCCGAGGTACGGGGAGCCGTCCCAGTAGGCACAATTGTGGCGGCTGCGGGATCCCGGCCGAGCGAAGTTCGACACCTCGTACGCGTCGTACCCCTCGACAGATAGGGCCTCGGCGATTGCCTCCCACTGCCGCTCCTCCTCCTCGGCCCCACAGGCCGGAACCCGCCCCGCGGCAACCGCCTCCGCCAGGGGTGTCCCCGAGTGGAGCTCCAAGCTGTATGCCGAGATGTGGGAAACGCCGAGCGCAGACAGTTCCCGGACCCACTTCCCCAGGGCCTCGGGCTGCAGGGTGGGGACGCCGTACAGTAGGTCGGCGCTGACCTGCGGAACGCCGGCCCGAACCGCCTCCGCCAGGGTTCGCCGGGCCTCGTCTGCACTGTGGCACCGACCGAGGACGCCCAGGACGCGGTTATCCAGGGCCTGGACCCCCACGGAAAGCCGATTCACCCCGACGCCCCTCCACGCCCCGAAGTCCGCCGCCTCGCCCGGATTGGTCTCGACGGTGACCTCTGCGCTCCCTGAGACGCCCCAGACCCGGCGGGCCGCTTCCAGCACCCTCGAGATCCCCCCTGCACCCAGAAGCGCGGGGGTGCCGCCCCCCAAGTATATCGACGTCAGGGCTTTCGGCGACGGGAAGACCTCTCCCCGCAAGTGGGCCTCGGCCTCCACCCAGGCGGGGTAATCACCGAGCAGGGCCAGGGGCTCTCCGCTGTAGAAGCCGCAGTAGGCGCACCGGCTCCGGCAAAACGGGACGTGCACATAAAGGGCGCAGGGCATCGGAACATGCTACCGGCCCGGAGCAGCCGGTTCCAGGTGATTCTGGGGCGTTTGGATCGGCCGCCGACGCGGTGGGTTGTCCCACCAGCCTGCCCGGAGTCGGCACCCCCGGGGATGCCTGTAGATCGCGCCGCCCGCCGGCCCGACCCTATCGCCAGGCTTTCCGCGGCAGGCGCTGGTCAGCGAGTGGGCCATGCCACGGTGCCCGGTCCGAACGATTGCGGACTCGGGGCACCGGGGAAGGGCTCCCCGGCCACTCCAGCCGACCAGGTAGCGGCTTGGGTGCCCGAAATCCCTTGACAGTGGTTCACCTCGTCCCCTACCCTCCGGGTTTCCCCAAGAACTGGAGCTCGCCCTCCATGCCGCACTCCCCGCGGAGGACGCGATATGCAACAGCACACGTACCAACCCAGCCGGATCCGCCGCAAGAGGACGCACGGTTTCCGCTCCCGGATGGCCACCGCCAACGGCAGGAAGGTCCTGGCGCGCCGTCGCCTGAAGGGGCGCCAACGGCTGAGCGTGGCGATACCGAAGAAGTAGCCGCCTCCCAGAAGCCGCGCTTCACTCTTCCCCGCACATGCCGGATCCGGAACAAGGCCGAGTTCGACCGCGTCTTTCGTCTGGGGCAGAGCCGCCACACTGCTCACTTTCGGGCGGTGGTCGCGCCGGCCCCCACGGATGCGAGTCGGCTCGGACTCGTGGTATCCCGGAAGGTGGGGAGGGCCCACGACCGCAACCGCACCAAGCGCCTCCTCAGGGAGTACTTTCGATTCTGCCGACTGGAACTTCGCCCGGCTGTGGACCTTGTTGTGGTGGCGAAGCGGGGCGCGGCGCGGTTGGGCCTCCGGGACGTCACGGAGGAACTGGACCAGGCACTCCGGGCGTGGCGGCTCGAACCGCCGCAGGAGCCGTGAGCGCCTACCGCCTCCTGATTTCGCCTCTTCTGCCGCCGGCCTGCCGGTTCTACCCGACCTGCAGCGCCTATGCGCTCTCGGCGTACCGAGCCTACGGCTTCTGGAAGGGCACCTGGCTCACCGCACGGCGCCTCCTCAGGTGCCACCCCCTGCACTCCGGCGGGTACGATCCCGTGCCCGTCCGGGACCCCGCGCTGAGCGCATCGCCCCACTCCGGACGGAGATAGAACGATGGACCTGAAGCGAACCATCCTGGCCGTGGCCCTCTCCATGGCCGTTCTCGTGCTCTTCCAGACCTACCTGGCGCCTCCGCCGCCAGGACCCGGGAGTCTCCCCCCCCGCCCTGCGGCCCAGCCCGGGGCGGCCTCCCCGGACCCGTCCTTTCTGGCAGCGTCGCCCTCCCCTGGAGTGGCCCCGACCCCTGCGGTGCCGGTGCGCCGGACCGTCCTGGAGAACGACCGCGTGAGGCTGAGCCTCTCGAGCCGGTCCGGGGCGATCGTGGAAGCCCGGCTCAAGGACTACCGGGAGACCCCGGCCCCCGAGAGCGAGGCGGTGCGGCTCCTGAGCGCGCCCTCGGGCACGGATCTAGGGGGCGCGGTACGCCTTCTCGAGTCGCTTCCCGAGTGGAACCAGGTGTACGAGGAGACGGAGACGCGCCCCGACCGCGTCACCTACGCGTGGACCGCTCCCTCGGGGCTTCGGATCGAGAAGACCTATTCCCTCGCCCCGGGCCACTACCACGTCTCCCTCGAAGTCCGCCTGGTCAACGGGACGGGGGGGGCGCTGAGGGACCGGCTCGGCCTGCTCCTCGTCCAGGACTTCGCCCCCCACGAGGACAGCTACTCCTTCACCGGGCCCGCTTACTATCGGGAGAACGACTTCGAAGAGGTAAAGATCAAGAAGATCCGCGAAGGTCTCCAGGTGCCCGGAAACGTAGCGTGGGCCGCGCTCCTGGAGAAGTACTTCCTGGTGGCCGCGGTCCCCGCCTCGGCGGAGGGGACCGCCCTGCGCATCGGTCCACACTTGGGACAGGAGAAGGTCGCGGAGGTCGAGCTCTTGGGACCGGTCTTCGATCTCTATCCCGACGCATCGGCGACCTTTTCCTACCGGTTGTACCTTGGGCCGAAGCTTCCGGAGGCCTTGGCGCCCCTGGGCGCCAATCTCGACCACGTGGCCCACTACGGATTTTTCCACGTCATCGCCAAGCCTCTGATGATGTTTCTCAACGCGATTTACGGAGTTACCGGCAACTACGGCATCGCGATCATTCTTCTCACCACCGTCATCAAAGGGGTCTTCTGGCCGCTGAGCGCTCGAAGCTTCAAGTCCATGCAAAGGATGAAGGAGCTTCAGCCAAAGATGCAACGCCTCAAGGAAAAGTACGGCAAGGATAAAGAGCGCATGAACATGGAAGTTATGCAGCTCTACAAGACACACAAGGTAAACCCCCTTGGTGGTTGCCTTCCAATGCTCGTGCAGATCCCATTCTTTTTTGCGTTGTACAAGATACTCCTTGGATCTATTGAATTGCGCCACGCACCATTCTTTCTGTGGATCACCGACCTCTCGGACAAGGACCCTTACTACATCACCCCCATCGTGATGGGTGCCAGTATGCTGCTGCAACAGAAGCTGACTCCCATGACTGGCACCAATCCGGCCCAGATGAAGATGATGATGTACGGTCTGCCCGCCGTCTTCACCTTCATGTTCCTCAATTTCCCTTCCGGGCTCGTCATCTACTGGCTCGTGAACAACGTGCTGAGCATTGCCCAGCAAGCCTGGATGCTGCGAAGGGCGGAGGCCGCCGCCTCCTAGCGGGCGCGCCGGCCGTCTCATCCTCCGGAGGCATGGTGCGGTCTCTGGACGACACGATCGCCGCTCTCTCCACCTCGCCCGGGGAGGGGGGGATCTCCGTGGTTCGGGTGAGTGGTCCAAAGGCGGGCCACGTGGCGCGCAGCCTGCTGCGCGGCCGGAACGGCGAGCCCCTGCCGCTGGAACCCTGGACTGTCCGATGGGCACAGGTGTGGGATCCCGGACCCGGGGCGCGGGTGGACGAGGCCCTCGTCGTCTGGATGCCCGAACCCAACTCCTACACCCGGGAAGACGTGCTGGAGATCCAGTGCCACGGAGGAGGCGCCGCGAGCCGCGGGGTGCTCGACGCCGTGCTGACCTCCGGTGCGCGCCTCGCGGACCCCGGGGAGTTCACCCTGCGCGCCTTCCTCCGGGGACGGGTCGACCTCCTCCAGGCCGAGGCCGTCCTCGATGTGGTGCGGGCGCGAACGGGGGTCGCTCTGCGGGTCCACGAGGAACTGCTCGGGGGCCGCCTCTCCCAGGACGTGGAGCGGTGGCAGGTGCAGCTCGGCGAGGCTCTCACCCTCCTGGAGGCGCACCTGGACTTCCCGGAAGAGGACCTGGGGGAACTGGAGGGTGCGCGAATCTCCGCGGGCGTAACCGCCGTGGCTGCAGCGATGGAGGAGAAGCTCCTGTCCTACCCCTGGGGCCGCACGAACCGGGAGGGGTTCACCGTGGCACTCGTGGGTGCGCCCAACACGGGCAAGTCGAGTCTCCTCAACCGCCTCCTCGAAGAGGACCGGGCCATCGTGAGCCCCGTCCCCGGGACCACGCGAGACACCATAGAGACGTGGCTCAACGTGTTGGGGATCCCTGTGCGACTCCTAGACACCGCCGGGCTTCGCCGCTCCAAGGACGCGCTGGAGGAAGAGGGCGTCCGCCGGGCGCGGGCTGCAGCTGCCCGGGCAGACGTCGTTCTCTTCGTTTGCGACGGCAGTCTCGACCTCAGTCCCGAAGAGTGCGCGGAGGCAACCGCGCTCAGCCGACACCTCCGGGTTCTCGGGGTCGTGAACAAGGCGGACCTGGACGATCTTCCCCGCGCTCTCTTGGCGGACACCCTGGGCCGGGAACCGCTCTTGCTCTCGGCGTTGACCGGCGAAGGCCTCCCCGCCTTGCTCCGGGAGATTCGGGAAGAGGCCTGGAGCGGCCGGGGGCCCTCGGCCGAGGTACCCCTGACTCGCGCTCGGCACCGCCAAGCCGTGGAGCAAGCGCTGGCTGCACTGCGCCGCGCGCTGGAGATCCTGCAGGGCGCCAGCTTCCCGGAAGTCGCAGCGAGCGAGCTCCACGGGGCGCGGAGGTGTCTCGGGGAGCTCCTGGGCTGGGGAACACCGGAGGACGTCCTGGAGGGGATCTTCTCCGAGTTCTGCATCGGGAAGTGACCGGGGTGAGGCGCACCGGTCCTCCCGAGGCGGTAGACTTCGGCGATGCCGGTGGGCGGGGGCCCGGTGGAGGGCGTTTCACGTGAAACACCGGCTGGGGGTGATCGATGGAGTGGCCCGTTTCCTTTGACGTCGCCGTGGTGGGCGCAGGCCACGCCGGCATCGAAGCAGCCCTGGCTTCGGCCCGCTTGGAGGCACGCACTCTCCTCCTGACCCTCAACCTCGACACCGCAGGGCAGATGTCGTGCAACCCAGCGGTCGGCGGCCTGGGAAAGGGCCACCTCGTCCGGGAGGTCGACGCGCTGGGCGGAGAGATGGGGCGAGCCACCGACGCCACGGGCCTCCAGTTTCGCCGCCTCAACACTCGAAAGGGACCCGCCGTGTGGGCCACCCGGGCCCAGGCGGATCGCCACCGATACTCCCGGCACATGAAGTCGGTGTTGGAGGCCCATCCCCACCTGACACTCCACCAGGGAGAAGCCGTGGGGCTCTGGCTCGAAGGGGGGCGCCTCGCCGGCCTCTACACGCGGGCCGGCTACCGCCTGCCCGCCCGGGCCGTCGTGCTGTGCCCGGGCACCTTCCTCAACGGACTGGTCCACATCGGCCTGTCCCAGTTTCCCGCGGGCAGGGCGGGGGACCCGCCTTCCCTTGCGCTGGCGGACGATCTGCGCCGCCTGGGTTTCCCCCTGGGTCGGCTCAAGACGGGAACCCCCCCCCGTCTCAACGGGCACACCATCCGGTGGGAAGGCCTCGAGGTCCAACACGGCGACCTTGACCCGGCCCCTTTCTCGGCCGATTCCCTCGGAATCCGCGGGCCTTCCCGCCCGTGCCATATCACCTATACCACCCCGGAGACCCACGGGGTCATCCGCGAGGCCCTGGACCGCTCTCCCCTCTTCACCGGCGTGATCCAGGGGGTTGGCCCCCGTTACTGCCCGAGCATCGAAGACAAGGTGGTGCGCTTCGCAGAGAAGGACCGTCATCAGATCTTTCTGGAGCCCGAGGGCGACGACACCCGGGAAGTCTACCCTAACGGGATCTCGACCAGCCTTCCCCTGGACGCACAGCGTCGGCTCGTTCGATCGATTCCGGGCCTCGAGGAAGCCGAGATCCTCCGGCCTGGCTATGCGGTGGAGTACGACTTCTCGGATCCCAGCGACCTTTTCCCCACCCTGGAGTCCAAGCGCCTGGAGGGTCTCTTCCTGGCCGGCCAGATCAACGCCACCTCCGGGTACGAAGAGGCGGCCGCCCAGGGGCTCCTGGCGGGGCTGAACGCCGCGTTGCGTGCCGCCGGCCGCAGCGGAGTCACCGTGGGAAGGCACGAGGGATATCTGGGAGTCCTCGTCGACGATCTCGTCACCCGGGGAGCCAGGGAGCCTTACCGCATGTTCACGAGCCGCGCCGAGTACCGCCTTCTGTTGCGGGAGGACAACGCGGACCTCAGGCTCACCCCCCTCGGCCTCCGACTGGCTTGCGTGACCCCGGACCGCGCCCGGCGCTTCCGTGCCCGGCAGCGGGCGCTGGGACATCTCCGGGCGTTTCTGGCGACAGGGCGCGTGGCTCCCTCTCCCGCCGCTGCAGAGATCTTCAGGGGGGCCGGGACCTCCTTCCTGCGGGAATCCGCTACCCTGGAGGAGCTTCTCCGCCGTCCGGAGATCACCCTCGAACACCTCAAGCCCCTGGCAGAGGGATGGCCCGAGGCAACCCGCAGGGATGAGGAAACCGTGGAGATCGACATCAAGTACGAGGGATACGTCCGCCGAGACCAGGATCGCCTGCGCGAAGCGGTCCGCCTCGACACCTCCCCGCTGCCGGCGGACCTCGACTACACCGCGGTGTCCGGCCTCACCCCGGAGGTCCGGGACCTCCTCATTCGCGGCCGGCCCCTGACCCTCGGCCAAGCACAGCGACTTCCCGGCATGAGGCCCTCCGCGATCAGCGCCCTGCTCGTCCACCTCAGAAAACACGGGGCCCCGCTGTGACCGAGGCTTCCTGGCCGGGGCTCTTTCCCCCTGCTCTTGCGGGGGGGCTCCCCTCGGAGGGCCTGGAGGCCTACGCGCAAGAGTTGGCGCGCTGGAACCGGACCGTCCGCCTCGTGGGCCCCCGGGATCTCGGCGGAATCCGCCTCCAGATCGCTGACGCCCTCTACCCCTTTCTCCACGTAGCCCCTCACTTCCCCCTCCTGGACATCGGCAGCGGTGCCGGCCTGCCCGCGATCCCCCTGGCCCTTGCCTTCCCCGGGCAGTCGGTGGTCTGCCTGGAGCCCCTGGGCAAGCGGGTCAGCTTTCTGCGCCACGCGATCAGGACCCTTGCGCTTCCCGGGATCCGGGTGGTCCAGGCCCGAGCGGAGGAGGCCCTGGGTACAAACCCAGGGCTCAAGGGCGCCTTCGCCTCCGCGACCGCGAGGGCGGTAGCCAACCCCGCAGCACTCCTCAAGGCGGCTCACCCCTTCTTGGCTCCAGCCGGTCAGGTCTTTCTCCTTCGCGGCCCGGGTGTCGCGGCCTCCCACCCCGGATGGGAGCTCCTGGAGGACGTGGAGTACCCTCCCCCCCCCGGTCTCGGCCCTCGACGCCTGCAGATCTACCGGAAGATCGACTGACCCTTCCCAGCAGGCTGTTTCACGTGAAACACCCCGGGGGGGTCGAAGAGCAGGGGGATCCGGGCACACGAACCCCGTTCCCTCCCGGCCGGCTCTGTGGTAACGTGCGCTCCCTTGGAGGTGCCCATGAGTCGCATCCTGTCCCTGGCCAATCAGA
>CAZYJP010000088.1:0-8005 GCA_964647795.1 uncultured Thermodesulfobacteriota bacterium | reverse complement strand
GACGGGGCCTGGCCGATCCCCGAGGACATCGAGGTCCGCACCCGGTCCCCGGCGACGAAGGCGCTGCGCTTCACCCTCGGGTTTCTGCACCTGACCACGGCCGTCATGTGGTTCGGGACCATCTTCTACGTCCACGTGGTGCTCCGACCCAAGTACGCCCTGGGGGGGTTACCCCGGGCGGAGATGCGCATCGCCTGGGTCTCCATGGCGGTCCTGGCGGCCACCGGGGTGCCCCTCACGAAGATGCGCTTCCAGCACCCAGCGAACCTCCTCACGACCGAGGCCGGGCAGTTGCTCCTGGTCAAGATCGGGCTCTTCCTCTTCCTGGTCGTCTCCGCGGCGGTCGCCACGTTCTTCATCAGCCCCCACCTCAAACGTCTCCGGGCGGGGTGGCAGGCCAACGACGGGCGCGAGGGTCGGCCGGCCTGGGTCAAGGTGGGCGATCGGATCTACGACCTCACGGCGAGCCGCCGCTGGAAGGACGGGAACCACTTCCGGCGCCACCAGGCGGGGCAGGACCTCGAAGAGGCCCTGGCGGGGGCACCCCACGGCCCCGAGAAGCTCGACGGGTTCCCCTCGCGCTCCGCCGCCGGGGAGGAAGCCGACCGGGGGGACGAGCCCGTCGTCCGGGTCTTCTACGTGATGGCCTATGTGAACCTCTTCGTCGCCCTGGGGGTGCTGATCGTGATCTCCCTGTGGCGGTGGGGATGAGGGCGGGGAGCATGGGGCACCACTCCCGTTCACGCATCACCCGTCACTCGTCACGGATCACCGCTCACACGTCACTGCTCACGCGTCACGAGCGCCCATGAACATCTTCGAGACGTACCGTCGCCTGACCCCGACTTCCGAGGCGCTCCACCGCCGGGCGTCGTCGCTCTTCCCGGGGGGGATCTGCCACAACCTCCGCTCGTTCCGCCCCCATCCGGTGTACCCGGCCCAGGCCGCCGGCGCCCGGTTCACCGACGTGGACGGCTCGAGCTACCTGGACCTCTGGATGGGCCACTACGCCCTGATCCTGGGCCACGCTGCGCCGGAGGTGAAGGAGGCCCTTGTCCGAGCCCTGGATGGGGGGTGGCACTGGGGCATGCCCTCTCAATTCCAGATCGACCTGGCCGAGAGGCTCCGGGCCGCCATCCCGTCCCTGGAGGAGATGCGCTTCTGTACGACCGGTACGGAGGCCGCCATGTACGCGGTGCGGCTCGCCCGAGGATTCACCGGCCGGCCCGTGGTGCTCAAGGCCGAGGGGGGGTGGCACGGAGCGAGCACCGATCTCTCCTACTCGATGAGCATGCCGTTCCGGGGGGCAGAGGGGCCTGGGTTGCGGGAGCCCCGGGAGCAGGGGGTCGACCTGATCCCCTTCAACGACGTGGAGGGGGCCCTTCGCGTGGTCGAGCGCCACCGGGGGGATGTCGCCGGGATCATCGTCGAGCCCATGCTGGGAGCGGGCGGGTTCCTCCGGGCTCGGCCGGAGTACCTGGGGGCTCTGCGGGAGGTGTGCGACGACGAGGACGCCGTGCTGATCTTCGACGAGATCATCACGGGGTTTCGATTTCGGTATGGTTCGCTGGCCGACCGATACGGGGTGCGGCCCGACCTCACCGCCCTGGGGAAGATCGCCGGGGGGGGATTACCCCTCGGTGTCTACGGCGGCCGGCGCGAGATCCTCGAGACCGCCAACCCCCACGCGGCCCGGGGCCCGGACCGGCCCGTGCTGGTGGGGGGCGGCACCTTCTCCTGTAACCCCCTCTCGATGGCGGCGAGCTTGGCTACCCTGGAGGCGCTGGCCCGGGCGGGCGAGACGTTCTACGCCGATCTGGAGAGGCGGGGCGAGGCTCTGCGCCGCGGCATCGAGGAGCGCTTCCGGGCGGCAGGCCTCCCCGCCGCGTGCACCGGCGCCGGGAGTCTCTTCATGACCCACGTCCTTCGAGGGGGCGACGGCCTCCTGGAGAGCCCGGCGGACGTGGAGGCCAAGACCTTCTCCGAGGTGAAGGACCGGGAGCTTCGGATCGCCCTTCTCAACCGAGGTGTCTTCGCGGTCCACGGCGGGGGTGCGCTCTCCCGGGCCCACGGGGACGACGAGGTCGAAGCCCTCCTGGGGGCTTACGAGCAGGCGGCGCGGGACCTGAAGGCCGAGCTGCGCTGAGGGCGTCCTGCCCCCGCCCGCCGCCCCCCGGCTCCCTTGACGCCCCCCCGAGCCTCCCCTAGAATCCGGCAACCCGTGAAAATCCCTGGAAAGCCCGGAGCTCTCCTCTTGCGCGTGCTGGTCGCCCTGTGTTTCCTCCTGGTCTCGGCCCCGGCCTTCGGTGCCGATGCCGTGAGAGCAGTCACCACGCTCCCCGACCTGGCCGACTGGGTGCGCCAGATCGGGGGGGAACGGGTGGAGGCGAGGAGCCTCCTCCAGGGGTTCGAGGACCCGCACACCTACGAGCCCCGGGTGAGTGACGCCCGAGACCTTGCCCGGGCCCAGATCCTCGTGAAGGTCGGCCTGGGCCTCGAGGAGTGGCTCGACGGCCTCGTGGAGAACGCCGGCAACCCCGGACTCCGGATCGTGGAGGCCTCCCGGGGCGTCCCGGTCCTGGAGGACGAGTCGGATCCACACGGGCACGGCCACGGCCACGGTCGCGGACACACCCACGCCCTCGGCAACCCCCACGTGTGGCTGTCCCCGGAGAACGCGGCCCTCATGTGCCGCACGATCGCCGAGGCCTTGACGGCGGCCGACCCGGAAGGCGCCGAGACCTATCGGGGCAATCTCGAGGCATACCTCGCCCGGCTGGAGGCCCTCGCTTCCCGGCTCCGGGGGGAGGCGGAGGCCCTCCCAGACCGGCGCTTCCTGGCGTACCACTCCTCCTGGCCCTACTTCGCCCGGAGCCTCGGGTTCGTGCAGGCCGGGGTGATCGCGCCGGTCCCGGGCCAGGAGCCCTCGGCCCGGGCGCTGGCCTCCCTGGTACAGCGCGTCCGGCGGGAGAAGGTGCAGGTCCTGGTGACCGAGCCCCAGCTTTCCTCCAAGATCCCGGACCTCCTGGCGCAGGAGACCGGGATCCGGGTGGTGACTCTCTCGACGCTGCTCGAACCGGGGGGAGCGGAGAGCTATCTCGCGCTCCTGGAGCACAACGCCCAGAGCCTGATCCGGGCCTTCCGCGAGCCTCCCCGTTGATCCCTCTGCCCTTCGGAGCCCCGCCTGCGATCCGCTTCGAGGGCGTCACCCTGGCCTATGACGGCACGGTCGCCCTGGAGGATGTCTCCCTGGAAGTGCCCGAGGGTGCCTTCCTGGGGGTCATCGGGCCCAACGGCTCGGGCAAGACCTCGCTGCTCAAAGGCGTTCTCGGCATCGTCACCCCCAGCCGGGGCCGCATCCATGTAGGGGAGCTGTGCTGCCACCAGCTGCGCAAGGTGCGCCTCGACATCGGGTACGTGCCCCAGGGCGCGCGGGTGGACCCCTTCTTTCCGGCCAAGGTGCTCGACGTGGTGCTCATGGGGCTCTACCCCCGGCTGGGCCTTCTTCGCCGCCCCGGGCGGGCAGAGCGGGAGAAGGCGCTCGCGGCCCTGGAGTCGGTGGGGGCGGCAGACCTGGCCCGCCGCCCGGTGGGTCACCTCTCGGGGGGCCAGCTCCAGCGGGTCTTCATCGCCCGGGCCCTGGTGCGCGACCCCCGGATCCTTCTCCTGGACGAGCCCTCCACGGGCCTCGACGTGCGCAGCCAGGCGGCGGTGATGGAGCTCATCCACCGCACCCACCGGGAGCGCGGCCTCACCACGCTCCTGGTGACCCACGACGTGAACCTCGTCTACCCGTTCCTCGACCTGGTACTGGCCGTCAATCGCAAGGTTTTCGCCTACGGCCCCCCGGGGGAGGCCCTGGTGAAGGAGGTGCTCGACGAGATGTACGGGGTGGAGGTCCACGTGCACGAGGCCCACGGCCGGCCTTTCGTGATCCCCGGGGACGTCCACCGTGATTGAGATGTTCGAGTTCGCCTTCGTCCGGCGGGCCCTGCTGGCGAGTTTGCTGGTGGGGACATCCTGCTCGCTCGTCGGGGTGTACGTGGTGCTCCGGGGGCTCGCGTTCATCGGCGCCGGCATCTCCCACGCGGCCTTCGGGGGGGTGGCCCTCGGGTTTCTCCTGGGGTGGAACCCGCTGCTCACCGCCGTGGGTTTCTGCCTCGGGACCTCCGGGGCGATCCACGCCACGAGCCACGCGGGCAAGATCAGGATGGACGCCTCTATCGGGATCTTCTACGCCCTGACCATGGCCCTGGGGATCCTCTTCGTAGGGCTCATGAAGCGCTATGACGCCCGGCTCTATGGGTACCTCTTCGGAAACATCCTCTCGGTGACCCGGGCCGACCTCGCCATCATCGCGGTGCTCACGGCGGCGGTGGCGATCACGGTGGCGGTCTTCTTCAAGGAATTCCAGCTCCTCTCCTTCGACGCCGAGATGGCCGAGGCCCTGGGCCTGCCGGCCGGGAAGCTCTCCTTCGTCATGCTGTTCCTCATCAGCCTGACGATCGTGCTCTCCTTGAACGCCGTGGGGGTGATGCTGGTCTTCGCCCTGATCGTCACGCCGGCCTCGGCCGCCTACCAGCTCACCTACGACTACCGGGCCCTCTTCGGCCTCTCGGTGCTCTTCGGAAACCTCTCGTGTGTGCTCGGGCTGGTGCTCTCCTACGTGCTCGACGTGCCCTCGGGCGCGACCATCGTGCTCACGGCCACGGCTCTGTTCTTCGCGTGCCTGGCACTCTCCCCCAAGCGCAGGACAGCGGGATGACACGCCCGCCCTTCGGCGACGCCGATTTCCGGGTTCTGGAGACGGTCTTTCCCCCCGAACGGCTCTCCCGGGGCCCGTCGGTGCTGGATCTGCACAGCCGGGACGAGTCCTTCCACGAGGCCCGAAGGCCCGAGGCGGTGGCCTGGCCCGTGGAGGCGGGCGAGGTGAGCCGCGCCCTGGAGTGGGCCTTCGAGAGAGGGGTCCCGGTGACGCCCTGGGGCGCGGGCACCGGAGTCGAGGGAGGCGCCATCCCCTCCGCCGCCGGGCTCGTGCTCGACTTCACCCAGATGAATCGGGTGCTCGATGTGCGGCCCGAGGACTTCCTGGTGGTGGCGGAGCCCGGCGTGCTCTACACGGACCTCAACGCGGAGCTCAACCGTCGGCGCACCGGCCTCTTCTTCCCCCCGGACCCCGGCGCCTCCGCGAGCCTGGGAGGGATGGTGGCGACCAACGCCTCGGGCATCCGGACCGTGCGCTACGGTTCCACCCACCGCTACGTGAAGCGCCTGGAGGTGGCCCTGGCCGACGGCCGGCGGGTGGAGGTGGGCACGCTGGCCCACAAGTCGTCTTCCGGCTACGACGTGACCGGGCTCTTCGTGGGGAGCGAGGGGACGCTGGGGGTCTTCACCCGCATCACCCTCGAGCTCGCCCCGCTGCCCCCCGAGGTGATGACGGCGCTTGCCGCCTTTCCCGACGCGGGCTCGGCCACCCGGGCCGTGACCGCGGTGATGGCGTCGGGCCTCGGGCCGGCAGCCTGCGAGTTCCTCGACGACGTGACGGTGCGCACGGTGGAGGCCGCGGGCCGTCTGGGGCTTCCGCCCCACCCCCTCATGTTCCTGGAGTTTCACGGCTCCAGCAGGGCCGGCCTCGCCGCCGACGTGGGCATGGTGGAAGACGTGTGCCGGTCCGAGGGGGCGCTCACCTTCGATGCCGGGGTGGGTCCTGACGCGCGGGCCAGACTTTGGGAGGCCCGCCACCGGGCGTACCGGACCATCCGGGAGGCCCACCCGGGCCAGGAAATCCTCATCGTGGACGCGGCGGTACCCCGGAGCCGCTACCCGGAGCTCGCCGCCCGGGCCCGGGCGGCAGTGGACCGCAGGGGCCTCACGGGCTACATCTTCGGCCACGCCGGGGACGGCAATCTCCACTGCCTCATCCTGGGGGCCCTGGGGGACACGCGCATCTGGGAGGCGATCCAGGAGGCGAATGCCGAGGTCGTGGAGGCCGCGCTGGCGCTCGGGGGGACCGCGACCGGCGAGCACGGCGTCGGGGTCGGCAAGCGCAAGTTCCTGCTCCGGGAGCACGGCGCGGGTCTCGACCTCATGCGCCTCGTGAAGCAAGCCCTCGATCCCAGCGGCATTCTCAACCCGGGCAAGGTGCTGCCGTGAACTGAACCCATTACCCATTACCCCTGATCCCTGATCCCTGACGAGGCGCCCCATGTCCGACGACGTCGTGAAGAAAACTGCCGAGACCGCGAAGCTCTACTTCGAGGGAGTGACCGGGGAACGCCCTTACGAGCTGTGGAGGTCCTTCGACAAGGGCCTCGCCAAGGACCTCTCCCTGTTCATTACGGGGCAGATGTACAGTCGGGAGGTGATCCCCCACCCGGTGCGCCAGATGGTCACCGTCTCCGCGCTCACGGTGCTGGAGAGGACCGAGGAGCTCGAGCTCCACCTCCACGCGGGGCTCAACGTGGGGTGCACCCCGCGCGAGCTCGCCGAGGCGATCTTCCAGAGTGCGGTGTACGGCGGAGTCCCGGCCATGAACCAGGGCCTCAAGGCCCTTCGCCGGGTGCTCGAGGCGCGGGGGCTGTGGCCCTTGGAGGAGAGGACCTAGATTTCCCCGAGTGCCGATTTCACGCCTCGGAGGGCTGGGGCGGCGCGCTGTGAAAGACAGACGAGTCGGGCGGCCTCGACGCTGTCCTTCGCGCGGCGGCGGTTACTCCACGTAACTGTGGAACACGAAGTCCTTGTCCTTCACGGCGGTGTGGCACTCGTAGCAGTCCTTCACCGGGTCCACGGCCAGGGGCTTCCCGTCGGGCCCGAACGCGGCGTAGGCCCAGCCCTCTGTCTCGGCGGCCTTCTTGTCCTTGACCATGACCACGTCCATGATCTTGTCCCCCGGGGTGACCATCCCATCCCGGTCCACCACCTCGTAGAAGGAGGCCACGAAGGCGGATTGCTCCTGGTAGATCCCGCCGTCCTTCAGGGTCTTCAGGGCCTTCTGATTCGCGTAGATGTTGTGGAAACCGTACAGACCGTCGGTCTTGTCGGGGATCACCATGGACTTGGTGTGTGCCCAGTCCCGAAAGCCTTTCGGGAGCTCGACTGCAGGCGCCTTGGCTCCCGTTTTCTTCTCCTTGCCCTTGTCGGCGGCGGGGCCTGCGGGCGGGACGGCGAGGGTCAGGGCGAGGGTGCAGCCGAGGGCGATGACGGTCTTTCTCATGGGTGACCTCCGTAGGCGAAGCCCGGCACGGGTGGATGCAGGCAGCGAGGATATCGCCGTCTGCGGAGGCGTCAACCGCGCCGGCCCCACCCCGGGCCGCGGGCGAGGAAGGAGGGGCCCTATGCCCGGGACACGAAATGTCCGTCCCGGGTGTCGACCCGGATCTTCTCGCCGGAACCGAGGTAGGGCGGGACCATGACCTTGAGGCCCGTGTCGCAGAGCGCCTCCTTGGATTGGGCCTGGGCCGTGGCTCCCTTGATCACGGGGGGGGTGTCCACCACCGTGAGCTCCACCACCTGGGGCGGGTCCACGCTCACCACCCGGCCCTGGTACACTCCGAGCATGACCTCGGTGCCGTCCAGCAGATAGCCCTGGACCCCGTCGAAGATCTCGGCCCCGACCTCGAACTGCTCGTAGGTTTCGAGGTCCATGAACACCCCCCCATCCCCGGAGGCGTAGAGGAACTGACCCTTCCGGCGCTCGAAGTCGGCCTCGTCCACCTTGTCCCCGCCCCGGTACGTCCGGTCCAGGACCTGGTCGGTCAAGAGGTTCCGAAACCGGACCTTTACCATGAGATTCGCACCCCGGGCCGTGGGGGCGTGCTGCTGGACCTCGAGGAGCCGACAGGGCGCCCCGTCGGCCAGGATCACGTTGCCGCGCTTGAGGTCGGATGCCTGGATCATGGGGGGTTTCCCTCCGTTGGCTGCTTCGGCGTCCCGGCTACGCCGTCGCCGTCGAGGCGGGCCAGGGCTGCGGCGATCGTCTCTCCGCCGGGCGCGGTGCGCGACAGCG
>CAZYJP010000087.1:0-8018 GCA_964647795.1 uncultured Thermodesulfobacteriota bacterium | reverse complement strand
CTGCCTTTGCAGCGCACAAGAACGAGGTAACGGCGGGCCACAAGGCGAAGTGATTACGAGTTGTCCAGACGTCCATAGGCCCGATCGGGTAGGCGGGGGTTGTTAGCCCCCGCCGCCCACTTCTGCGGACATGCTCGCCGCCGTGGTCACCAGCATGGTGGAAAAGCGGATCGCGATGGATGCGCGCATGGCACAGATGCAACAAAATATGATGCAGCACATGATGCAACACATGCAGATGGGCAAAGACTCGATGACACAGTGCCCTATGATGAAGGACATGGACACGAAGTAGTTTGATACCAACAAACAGCATCAAGAAAGAGAAGGCTCTTGATGGACATCTGGTTGGCAGGCCTTACCCGCAGCACTAGACCAATAAGAGGAGGAACCCATGAACAGGACGAAGAAAGCACGCACGTGGTTGCTGCTCGGGGCGGCACTGGGCCTGCTTCCGGCTGCGGGGTGCGGCGGAAACCGCGCCCTGATGGCCACCTCGCAGGCAAAGATCTCCGAGAGCGAGAGGGTCATCGGTGTCGCCAAGCAAAGCAATGCCACCGAGTCCGCACAGTTCGAGCTGAGGACCGCCGAAGACAAGCTGGCTCATGCCAAGACAGCCCTCGCAGCCGAAGACTACGTCGGGGCCCGCCGCCTGGCTGAACAGGCCGCGGTCAACGCGGATTACGCCCGGGCGAAGGCGCTTTCGGCGAAGTCCAAGAAGACGGCCGAGGACATGGCGCAGAACATCGAAAAGCTCCGCGGAGAAATCGACCGGATGTCTCGATAATGAGAACGACTGCTGAGGAGGAGATGAACCATGGCTCGTAAGAAGCTTTTCCCCACGAACAGAACGTGGATGCCGGTCACCCCTCTCGTCGCGCTCGTCTCGCTGCTTGGTGCGTGTGCGCCGTCCCAGCAGGAGATCATGGCGAGAAACCGCCTGGAGCAAGCGCAGAAAGCCTACGCAGAGAGCAAAGCCGACCCGCAGGTGGAAGCCCTTGCCCCGCTCCCACTGGCCGATGCCTCCAAGGTGTTGCAACAGGCCGAGCAGACAAAGGATTTCGGCGAGATGGCTCACCTGGCCTATCTGGCAGAGAGAAAATCGCAGATCGCAGCGACCGTAGCGGAGCAGAGGGCTGCTGACAAACAAACCGAGGCACTGACCAAAGAGACGGACCATGTGCTGTCCCAGAAGCGCGACCGCGAGGCAAAGCAGACCAAGCTGGAGCTGGAAAAGGCAAGGCTCGCCGGCGAAGAGCAAGCAAAGGACCTAGAAAAGGCGAGGGCCGCTGCGCTAGCGCAGACAACAGCGGCGGAAAAGGCGAGGGCGGAAGCCGAGGCGAAGGCGCGAGAGGCCGAAAGGGCGAGAACCGAGGCGCAACAGCTCGCGAGAGAGCTCTCCGACCTGAAGGCCGAACAGACCGACCGAGGGTTCGTGATCACGATGGGAGACGTGCTGTTCGACACCGGCAAAGCCACTCTCTCGTCCGCGGCGAACCGCAATATCGATACACTGGCCGATTTCCTCCGGCGTCACCCGACCCGGAATCTTCTGATCGAGGGGCACACCGACAGCGTGGGGAGCGACCAGCTGAACATGACCCTTTCCGCGCAGCGCGCCGAGGCGGCCAAGATGGCGCTGGTCGCCAAGGGTGTCGGCTCGGAGCGAATTTTCACCAAGGGGTACGGCAAGATGTACCCGATCGCTACAAACGACACTGGGGAGGGCCGGCGGCAGAACCGGCGAGTCGAGGTGGTCGTGCTGAACGAAGGCGTGAAACCGGAATCCATGTTCCGATAGCGGGCGGAAGTTGGCCCCAAAATGGGCCGCGGTGAGCGCGGCGGGACCGGTCGGATATTACGCGTGCCCTTTCGGCTAATTCTCGTTTGCCGAAGGTGGACAATGGAGCCGCTGAGTGTAGGGTCTCCAGCGGATGGGAGGCCGCACGGGGCCCCCGAAGGGCGGGGTAGGCCATTCCCACGGTCCGACGCTGTCGCGCCGGCCGGGGTCTTCGCTGTCGGCTCTCGTCCACCGATCACACCTCCCCTCAGAGGAGTGGAATATGACAGCGGCAAAGAGAAGGATCGGGCCAGAGGCGGCTGACGCTCCGACCCCGGCGCAGCGGACCACGCGGGCCCGAAAGCCGGCCGGAAGCCGAAGCGGAACGAAGACCCGCCCTGTGGAGACCCCGCGGGAAATGCGGTCTCTCGACCGGGAGGCGCTGATTCGCCAGGCCGCGTATTTTAGGGCCGAAAGCCGTGGTTTTGTCGGTGGAAGTCCCGAGCAGGACTGGCTCGATGCGGAGGCGGAAGTCGACCGGAAGCAGGCGTCGGAGCGGTCGAGCACTTAGTACTACAACGAGCGATCGGGTCTTCTGCGTGCGTCGGGCGCGGAACCTTCCCTCCGGCGGGCAGGATCCCGACGCGCAGTATAAGCTCGCGGGACGGTTTCAAGCGGCCCTACGGCCCTTCGGGGCCCCCAAAGCATCGTTCCACGGCCGCCTGCCCGCTCTCCGGGGAGGCCCCGCGCCCGACTTTGACGCCACTCTCGCTGTAGTGTTAGGGCCCGTCCCTTAGAGAAAATCCCGGTCTTGGGAGAACGCGCGGCCGCGACTGGCCGTCTGGACGCCTCGAAGGGCGAGGCCAAGGAGAGGAACGATGGCTACGAAGGTAGGCGAGACCTATCTCTGCGAGATCTGCGGGAACAAGGTCAAGGTCTTGGAGGCCGGCGACGGAGAGCTGGTCTGCTGCGGAGAACCGATGAAGAAGCAGTGAGGGGAGCCCGGTGCTCCGTGCTCCCCCCGCCGCTCTAGAGTGGACTACGACGCCCCGGGCCCGCCTCGGGGCGGTGGGGTGACTCCGGCCTCCTCGTAAGATTAAGACGTAGTACCGTGCATGACCGTCGGGGCATCGAGCTCACGATCTGCGTCACGCCCAGCACTCCTCTTCGATGGTCATCTCTCGGACTCGGGCCGCCAGGGGAAACCCGACCTCCACGGGTTACTGCATGGCCTGCGCCGGGGAGGATGCACTCGGGTACGGCTCCTCGCGGCGCCGGGCCAGGGGTGGGATGGCGAGCTGCGGCGAAGGCTCCATGCGGGATAGCGGAGGAGCACCGTGGAAGACATCAACCTCGTGGTGGCCGGCGCGGCGGGCGAAGGCATCCAGGTGATCGGCGGCGTGCTGGCCGAAGCGGTGGCAGCCCAGGGGTACGCGGTCTTCGCCTGGCAGGAGCTCGAGTCGCGGATCCGCGGAGGGCACAGCCGCTTTTCCCTGCGCATCGGCGAACGAGCCCGAAACGCGCCGCTCGAGCGGGCCGACCTCCTGCTCGCCCTCAACGACGGCGCGGCCGGCAAGTACCGCCCCCTCGTCAAGGAAGGGGGCCTGCTCGTGACCCCCTCGGAGGGCGAAGACGGCGCGCTGGCGGTCCCCTTCGCCCAGATCGCGGAGGAGGAGCTGGGCAAGAAGCTCTACGCCAATACCGTGGCGGTGGGCTTCCTGGCAGCCGCCGTCGGTTTGGCGCCCGAGAACCTGGACCACGCGCTGGAACGCCGCTTCGGCAGCAAGGGGGATGAGGTGCTCCAGGCCAATCGGAAAGCGGTCGAGGCGGGCCGCCGGCTGGCGCAGGAGCGTTGCGGGGACCGCTGCCCCTGGAACCTCCCCCGGCGGAAAGATCGCTATTTCCTCGTGGATGGGCACACATCCCTGGCCCTGGGGGCCGCGCGCGCGGGGTGTCGATTTATGAGCGCCTACCCCATGAGCCCCTCCACCAGCATCATCACGTACTTCGCTCAGGAGCAGGCGCGGCTGGGAGTGTTCGTGGAGCAGGCCGAGGACGAGATCGCCGCCGTGAACATGGCCATTGGCGCGAGCTACGCGGGGGCTCGGTCCATGACCGCCACATCGGGAGGCGGGTTCTCCCTGATGGTCGAGGCTCTGAGCCTGGCGGGTATGACCGAGACGCCCCTGGTGGTGGTCCTGGCCCAGCGGCCGGGCCCGGCCACCGGCCTGCCCACCCGCACCTCCCAAGGCGACCTCCTCTTCGCCGTCCACGCCGGCCACGGGGAGTTCCCCAAGGTCGTCCTGGCTCCTTCGGACCCGGTGGACGCCTTCCACCAGACCGTGCGGGCCTTCAACCTGGCGGACCGCTTCCAGGTCCCGGTGATCCTCCTCACCGATCAGCTCCTCGCCGAGTCCCTGTTCTCGGTGGAAGACATGGAGCTCGGCCGGTCCACACCGGAGTCCGGGCTGGCCGACCCGGGGGAGCTCGAAGTCTACCGGCGCTACCGCTTCACCGCTGATGGGGTCTCCCCGCGCCTCTACCCGGGGCAGAGCGAACACCTGGTGGCCGCGGACAGCGACGAGCACGACGAAGCCGGGCACATCACCGAGGACCTGGCGGGCACGGCGCTGCCCATGATGGAGAAGCGGCTGGCCAAGCTCGAGGGCCTGCGGAGCGCGGTCCGGCCGCCCGAAGAGGCCGGCGTGGAGGAGGCGGAGCACGTGTTGGTGGGGTGGGGATCGAGCCGGGAGGCCGTTGGGGAGGCCGTGGGGCTTCTCCGCCGGGACGGCGTGCGCGCCGGTCGGATCCACTTCAGCGAGCTCTGGCCGCTCCCCGAGTACCGGTTCCCCGAGGGAAAGCGCTACTGGACGGTGGAGAGCAATGCGACGGGCCAGCTCGCCCGATTGCTGAGCTCGGAGTACCCGGTGGCGTTCCAGGGCCGGGTGAGCCGCTACGATGGCCTGCCCCTCACCGCCGAAACCATTCGGAGCCAGCTCCATGTCTGACGCCGACCGATTCCGCACCGAGGCCGAGGTCCAGTGGTGCCCCGGCTGCCCGAACTTCTCCATTCTCAAGGCCTTCCGCTCGGCCCTGGAACAGCTCGAAATCGAGCCCCACCGGCTTTGTCTGGTCTCGGGGATCGGCCAGGCCGCCAAGCTCCCCCACTACGTCAGGGCCAACTTCTTCAACGGTCTCCACGGCCGGGCCCTGCCCGTGGCCACGGCCATCGCCGCGGCCAACCCGGGCCTGACCACCGTGGTGGTCTCGGGGGAGGGAGACTGCTACGGCGAGGGCGGCAACCACTTTCTGCACGCGCTGCGGCGCAACCCCAACCTGACGATGGTGGTCCACGACAACCGGATCTATGCCCTGACCAAGGGGCAGGGCTCCCCCACCACCCCGCGGGGGGAGCCTCGCAGCATCCAGTTCCAGGGCATGGAGGCCGATCCCCTGAACCCGCTCGGCATCGCCGTCCTCCACGGCTGCACCTTCGTGGCTCGCGGGTTCGCGGCAGACCCCGACCACCTGACCGACCTCCTGGTGCAGGCGATCGAGCACCCGGGGTTCTCCGTCGTGGACGTGATCCAGCCCTGCATCACCTGGGACCGGCACCCGATCGGCTGGTACAAGGAGCGGGTGGTCAAGCTGGGAGAGGATCACGACCCCGGGAACCCGGAGGCCGCTCTGGCCCGGACCCGGGAGTGGGGCGACCGTCTGCCCATCGGCGTCATCTACCGCTCGGACCCGCGCCCCACCTTCGGGAGCCGCTTCCGGGAGGAGATCTCGGACCGGCCCCTGGCCGAGCTCCCACCCCTCGGTGCCGAGGCGATCGGGGAGATCTTCGAAGGCTTTCGGCCGTGATCCGGGCGACCCTGTCTTCTACAAACCGCCCGGCGGCGAGGCAAAGCAGGCTCCGCATCATCGTTGTGGACCGGGCCCGGCTGATGGGGCGGCCTTCGGACGCCCCGAGGTTCAGGCTCGTCGTGCCTACCGGCCCATCCGAACGAGCACTCGGTGCTCCCGCCCATCTTGCAGTAGCGGGATCGAGCGGTCGAGCCTCGGCTCACCGTCCAGGAGCACCTCCTCGACGCCTTGTTCCACACCGCTCGGGTTTTGCCCCTCGAACCGGTAGGTGGTGTCGCCCTCTCGGTAGGTGATCTCGAAACTTCGCCAGTCCGCCGGGATGCACGGCTCGAGGAAGAGCCGGTCGCCTCTTCGTCGCAGCCCCAGGAGCGCTTCCACCCCCAGGCGGTACATCCAGCCTCCCGAGCCCGTATACCACGTCCAGCCGCCCCGTCCCACGTGGGGATCGATCCCGTAGACGTCGGCGGCGACGACATAGGGCTCCACCTTGTACACGGCCGCCTTTCCCGGCGTGTCGGCGTGGTATATGGGGTTCAGGAGTCGAAGGAGCTCGCCGGCCCGCGTCCCCTGCCCGAGCCGGGCAAAGGCCCACACCGTCCAGAGGGCAGCGTGGGTGTACTGCCCCCCGTTTTCCCGAATGCCGGGGGGATACCCCTTGATGTAGCCGGGGTCGCGGCTGGTCTTGTCGAAGGGCGGAGCCAAGAGGAGGACGAGGCCGTCCTCCGGGCGCACGAGGCGCTCTGCCACGGCGTCCATGGCCCTTCCGGCGCGGCCCGGGTCTCCCGCTCCGGAGAGCACGGCCCAGGACTGGGCGATCGCGTCGATTTGGCACTCCTCGTTTCGAGCGGAACCGACCGGCGCGCCGTCGTCGTAGAAACCGCGGAGGTACCAGCCCCCGTCCCAACCGTCGGACTCGATCCTCTCCCGAAGTGCACTCGCCTGCCGGCGAAACCCCTCTGCCGCCGGCGCCTCGCCGCGCCTCTCGCAAAGCGGGGCGAAGCTCTCCAGGGTGGCGAAGAGAAACCAGCCCATCCACACGCTCTCTCCCTGCCCCGCTGCCCCGACCCGGTTCATGCCGTCGTTCCAGTCCCCGCCGCCAAAGAGCGGCAATCCGTGGCGGCCCTTCGTCGAAGCGCGTTCGAGGGCGCGGCGGCAGTGCTCCAGCAAGGGAAACGCCTCGTCCGTGGGGGGAAACCAGCCGTAGCGCTCGTGCTCGTCCGGCTCCAGCTCCGGCCCCTTCAGGAACGGGACCTTCTCGTCCAGGATCGAGTCGTCGCCGGTGACCGCCACGTACTCGGCGGTGACATAGGGCAGCCAGAGGAGGTCGTCCGAGATGCGGGTCCGCACGCCGCGGCCGGTGGGGGGATGCCACCAGTGGAGCACGTCTCCCCCCTCGAACTGGCGGGCCGCCGCGCGCAACAGATGCTCCCGGGCGAGGCCGGGCTCGGCGTGGAGGACCGCCAGCACGTCCTGGAGCTGGTCTCGAAACCCGAAGGCGCCGCTCGACTGGTACAGCGCCGATCGGCCCCACAACCGGCAGGACAGGTTCTGGTAGGGGAGCCAGCGGTTGAGGAGGAGATCCAGCGCCGGGTCGGGCGTGCGCACCTGCACGGTCTCCAACCGGCGCTCCCAGGCGGACTGGACCTGGGCGAGGGCGGCTTCCGCGGCGGGAACACCCCGATACTTCTCGATCAGCCGGAGTGCGTGCTCCCGGTCGCCCCCCTGTCCCAGCAAAAAGACGAAATCCACCGATGTCCCGGCCGGGATGTCGAGGTGGATCTGCAGCGCAGCACAGGGATCGAGCCCGGCTCGCACCTCCCCGGCGAGGCCGATCCGCCCCAAGCCCGCCGGGCTTTCGGGACTGCGCATCCGGCCGAGGAACTCCGACCGCGACCCCGTGAGCCCGTGCAGGCGCCGGTCGGCTGCCGAGAACGCCACGCGCGCGCCGAGCTCCGAGTGGTAGGGGTTGCGGGCGAGGATGGCGTTTCGGGCTTCGTCGTGCTCCAGCACCACGAACGGCTGCGTCTCGGACCGATGGGTCCCCAGGACCCACTCCACGTAGTGGGTGGCGGTGATCCGGCGGGTGTGGCTCCACGCGTTCTCCAGCCGGACCTGGACGAATTTGACCGGGTCGCTCTCCGCCGCAAACACCCGAACCTGCTGTTTCAGCCCGTGGCTCCAGTGCTCGAACGTGGAGTAGCCCACCCCGTGTCGCACCAGGTAGGGTGCGGCGTCGCCGGCCGGCAAGGGCGTGGGAGTCCACACCTCACCGGTCTCCTCGTCGCGCAGGTACAGCGCCTCGCCGGTGGGGTCGCTCACCGGGTCGTTGTGCCAGGGCGTGAGCCGGTTCTCTCCGCTGTTCTCGCACCAC
>CAZYJP010000086.1:0-8031 GCA_964647795.1 uncultured Thermodesulfobacteriota bacterium | reverse complement strand
CAGGACAGGGGAATCGGACGCGCCGTCGGCGCGCCCGGAGGGCGAGCCCCGGGACAGGGCGAGTCACCCCGTTGCTGAAAACCCCGTGGAGGGGGTTTTTCAGTATCCTGGTAGGGTGCCGCTGACGGCGCGCCCGCGGCACCCCCGGGAGGGGCCGGGTCCGGGAGGAGGGACCGCCGTGAGGAAGTACGCCTGGGGGGTCGCTGCGCTGGCGCTTCTGATCCTGCATGCGGTGTGGACCCGTTTCCCGGGATCGGAGGCAGAACTCCTCCGGGTGGCGGACGGCGCGCGCCTGTCCCTGGAGCAGGCCATGCCGGACCTCTCCGCGGCCCGTCTGGTCTTCGTCGGGGAGCTCCACGATCAGATCTCCCATCACGCCGCCCAGCTTCGGGTGATCCGGGCCTTTCACGAGGGCGACCGACCCGTGGCGGTGGGGCTCGAGATGTTTCGGGCCGACAGCCAAGAAATCCTGGACCGCTGGGTTCGGGGAGAGCTCTCCTTGGAGGAGTTCCTGCCCGTATACTACGACAACTGGAACTTCCCCTGGGTCTACTACCGCGACATCCTGCTCTACGCCCGGGAACACGGCATCCCCCTGGTGGGCCTCAACGTGCCCCAGGAGACGATCCGACAAGTGGCCCGCGGGGGCTTCGAGAGTCTGACCCCGGAGCAGATGGGGGAGCTGCCCCCCGTGCGGTGCGAGATCGACCAGGCCTACGAGGAATTCATTCGCAGGGCCTTGGGCATGCACGGGCACGGGGGCCGCAATTTCACCCACTTCTGCGAGGCCCAGTTGGTCTGGGACACGGCCATGGCCGTGAACCTGGTGCGCTTCCTCGAGGAGAACCCCGACCACGCGGTGGTGGTGATCGCCGGGAGCGGCCACGCCTGGAAACGGGGCATACCCGACCAGGTGCAGCGGATCGCGCCGTTTCCCTTCAGGGTGGTGGTGCCCGAGACCCCGGGGCGCCTCGACCGCGCCGGCGTCACCGCCGAGGACGCGGACTACCTCTGGGTGGTCCTTCCCGCGGAGTAGGCGAGGTCGCCGAAGATCGGGAGGGCTTTGCCCGTGGCCCGCTCGGCGGCGCGGTTGAGGGTCTCCTCGAAGGCGTCGACCTGGGAGGTCATGCCGACGGTGCGCAGCATCCTCCCCGCCGCCGCTACCTCTCCGACTTCCTGAGGGCCTCGGCCCGCCCTTCGTCCACCATTTCCAGGATCTTTTCCGCAGTCTTGTACCCGGGCACCACCCGCCCGTCGGGGAACACGAGAGTGGGCGTGGAGGCGATGCCGAGCTGGCGCGCCAGGGCCTCGTTCTTCTCGACCTGGTCGGTCTCGCAGGTGGGGTCGGGCACGGGCCTGCCGGCCAGGCTGTCCTCGAGCATCTGGGCGGACTTGGAGCAGATGATGGACCGGGCCTTGCGGGCGGCGTCGGGGTGCATCTTGAGGGGCAACATCTTGATGAAGAAGGCCACGTCGCTGCGCTGTGCGGCGGCATTCTTCATCTCCGGGTGGATTTTCTGACAGAAGGGACACTCGGGGTCGTCGAAGACCACGACCTTCAGCGGAGCCGCGGGGTCACCGATCACGATGGCGTCGTCCAGGGGGATCTGGGCCGTGTCCACGCGGTTGAGGGCGATCATCCGCTCCCGGGTCACGCTCTCCCGGGTCCGGAGGTCGATCACGTCGCCGGTCACCAGGAACCTGCGGCTGAAGTCGAGGGAGACCGGGATCTTGCGCCCCTGTCGCTCCACGTCGACGTCCCAGAAGCCGGGTACCTGACTGGGGCGTACGTCGAGCACCGCGTCCACGAGGGGTGCCAGGAGCCCGCTGGCCTCCTGCAGCGTGAGCTTGTGGCAGTCGGCGCACTTCTGGGCGGAGCCCTTGGCTCCGGGGAAGGCCAGGGCGGTGGGGGCAACCGCGGCCAGGGTGAGGCACACGGCCGCGACGGCTGCTGCGCGATGGAGCATTCTCGTTTCCTCCGAATCAGGTTTCCGTTTCAGCCTTCTTCTCGCGGTCACAGGACCGGCGAGAGGGTGCGGCACGCCCCCTCCAGGAGCCGGCGCGGCAGGGAGCGCCGCCCCAGTTCCTCTGCGGTGACCGGAACCGACTCCCTTACCCAGGCTTCCACGAGGCTGGCCAAGGCGCCGCAACAGGCCGGGTCCGAGGTGGCCAGGTTGAGCTCGAAGTTCAGGTGGAAGGACCGGTTGTCCAGATTCGCAGAGCCCACCATGGCCCACCGGCCGTCCACCAGTACCCCCTTGGCGTGGAGCATCCCCTGGGGGGTCTCGTAGAGCTCCACCCCATTGTCGAGGAGCTCATCGTAGTACGATCTCCCCGCGGCGGCCACCATGGGATGGTTGCTCCTGCCCGGGACGATGATCCGCACCCGCACCCCCTGGCGCGCGGCGATGCGCAGTGCCGCTACCAGACCGTAGTCGGGGACCAGATAGGGTGTGAGGAGGTCGAGGCTCTCGCGGGCCGAGGCGAACTGGGCGAAGAGAAGTGGCAAGAGGCTGTCGTGGCGCTGGTTCGGGCCTGAAGGGATTACCTGGACCCAGGTGTCCCCCGGATTTTCCGGCACGGGACTCGGGGCCAGGGCCTCCCCGGTCGCAATCCGCCAGTCTTCGCGGAAGACCTGCTCCAGAGCGGCGGCGGCCGCGCCTTCCAGCCGCAGGTGCACGTCCTTCCACGGGCCGAAGCGCGGGTGGAGCCCCAGGTACTCGTCCCCCACGTTGGTCGACCCCGTGTAGCCCACGGTGCCGTCGATGACCGCGACCTTGCGGTGGTTGCGAAAGTTGATCCGGGACATCTGGAGGGGGTCCGTCACCGGGTGGAAGGCATGCACCTGCACGCCCCGTCGACGATAGTGGGAGAGGAAGCCCGGGAACTCCAGGCCGAAGGCCCCCCAGCCGTCATAGAGCAGCCTCACCTCCACCCCCTCGGCGGCTTTCCGGGCCAGTCCTTCCAGGATCCTACGGCCGGTGCGGTCGCGGCGGAAGACGTAGTAGCACAGGTATACCCGCTTCTCGGCAGCGGCGATGTCCGCCTCCAGGCGCCTGTACTTCTCCGCGGCGCCGGGGAGGAGCTCCAGGTTCCTGCACCGGGACGGGGTCAGCGCCGTGAGCTTGGCCGTGCGCTCCATGTGTTCCGGCAGCCCCTCGGGTGGCAGGGGGCAAGCGGGCACCTCGGCCAGGTCCGCAGGAAGGCGTATGGGCATGCGGCGGCCGAAGACTAGGTACAGTACGGCTCCAACATAGGGGAGGAAGAGGACCAGAATCACCCAGCCGAGGGTAGCTCTGGCCTCCTTGCGGCCGGAGAGAATGGCCAGGATCAGAACCACCGAGAGCACATTGCCCAGGTACTGGACGATCAGTCCCCAGATCTCCCACGCGCTCATTGAGTACCCTCGTCCATCCGGCGAGGGTACTCAATGGGGGCCTCCCGGGGCAAGCCTCGCCGAAACCTCCCCGCATTCGCCATCCCGCGAGCCGGCCGGACCCGGAGGGGCCGCGGGTACAAGAATCGACCGCCACGTTCTCGTCCAGGGCGGTGGGGTGTCCCGGAGTAGAGGCAGACGCCCGGTCCACGACAGGGGTGCCGCTCGGGGAAGCACCGCGCATGCCACCCGATGGGCGCGTCGGAGAACGGCGTCCCATTACCCGGGATCGGCTGCCGTCGCGGAAGGACAGCCCGCCGCCCCGATCGAAGATGATGAATCCTGGGGAAGGGACCATTTTGACCAGAGTCGATGCCCCTGGTAGCCTTCCCCCGTCAACGGGTGAAACTGCTGCCGGAGCACGCCATGTCCAGAGAGCACCTCCTGCCGTCGCTGCGCCGCGAGGTCGACCGCCTCTTCGAGACCCTGGTCCACACCGCCTGGGGGGGGGGCGGCCGGGAGGCCATCTCCTGGAAGCCCCCGTGCGACGTGGTGGAGGAGCCTGACCGCTACGTGATCGAGCTCGACGTGCCGGGGGTTCGGGCCGCGGATCTCTCCATAGCCGCGGAGGGCCGGGCGCTGCGCATCGAGGGCGCGCGGCAGCGAGTGCGGCGGCGCGGCACGGAGCACCACCACGTCGTGGAGCGCACCTGCGGCCGTTTCGTGCGCACCTTTCATCTCCCGGGGGACGCGGACCCCGGGGGGATCCACGCCCGCCTCGAGGAGGGGGTGCTCACCGTGGAGATCCCGAGACAACAGAACAGGAGCGCGAGATGAGCGAGACGACCCGTGTTCTCCGGGAGCTTGGCGCTGCCGACCTGGGTCCGGCGATCGACCCGGCCGCGTTTCCCTTCGAGACGACGGCGGACGTGGAGCCCTTGCGCAACCCCCTCGGGCAGGAGCGCGCCCTGCGTTCGATCCGCCTGGGGGTTCGGATGCGGGCGCCCGGGTACAACGTCTACGTGGTGGGCCTCACGGGCAACCGGAAGGAGGCGCTGCTCAAGCAACTCGTCTCCGAGTCCGCGCCCCAGCGGCTCCCGCCTGCCGACTGGGTCTATCTCTTCAACTTCAGGGACCCCGATCGCCCCCGAGCGGTCCGGCTCGAGGCCGGCCAGGCCGGCGAATTGCGAAAGGACATGGACCGGCTGGTCGAGACCCTCAAGCGCAAGCTCCCAGAGGCGTTTCGTCAGGAGACCTTCGAGAACGAAAAGGAGACCCTGTCCAAGAAGTACGAAGCCGAGAGCAAGGCTCTCAAGGAGCAGTTCGAGACCTCGGCCCACGGGAAGGATCTCCACGTTCACTCCCCCGGCCAGGGCCAGCTCATGTTCATTCCCATGATCGAAGGGAAGCCCATCGAGGAGCCGGCGCAGTTCGAGGCGCTCTCCGAAAAGGAAAAGAGCCGGTTCAGCGAGAACCAGGAGGCCCTGGGCAAGGAAGCCCGGGAGATGTTCAAGAGACAGAAGGCCCTCATGGAGGAAATGGGGCGTGAGGTGGAGCAGATCGTCAAGGTCTACGCCGCGCGGATCGTGGACCCCCTCCTGGAGGACATCGGGAAGCGGTACGAGAACCCGCGCGTGGCGGAATACCTGGAGGCCCTGCGGGGTCACACCCTGGACAACCTCGAGAAGTTCAAGGAGGGGGGGGAGCAGCCGACCCTTCCCTTCCCCATGCCCTTCCTCCGGGTCCCCGAGGCCGACCGGTTCCTCGAGTACCGGGTGAACGTGCTCGTGGACAACTCCGACGACGGCCTACCGCCCCTCCTGGTGGAGGAGAGCCCCACCTACCGCAACCTCTTCGGCGCCATCGAGAAGGTGGTGGACGAGACCGGGAAGCTGGTGACCAATTTCACCCGGATCAAGTCCGGCGCCCTCATGCGGGCCTCCGGGGGGTACCTCATCTTCAACCTCGAGGACGCCATCACCGAGCCGTTCGTCTGGAAGAGCCTCAAGCGCGTTCTCCGCAGCGGTCTGGTGGAGATCGAGAGCTACCAGCCCTTGAGCTTCCTCCAGGTGGCGGGCCTCCTGCCCGAGCCGGTCCCGGTGGACACGAGGCTGGTGGTGTACGGGAGCCGGCTGCTCTTCCACATCCTGCGCTACTGGGACCCTGATTTTGCCGAGTTCTTCAAGGTCGTGGCCGACTTCGACTACGAGACGGACCGAGACGGGGACGGCGTTCTCGCCTACGCCCAGCGCATCGCCCACCTGTCCAGCGCCGAGGACCTGCCGCCCTTCGACCGAGAGGCCGTGGCCGAGGTGGTTCGCTTCGGCTCCCGGCAGGTGGAGCACAAGGAGAAGCTGGTCGCGCTCCTGGAGCAACTCGACGATCTGGTGCGGGAGGCCGCCTTCTTCGCCGTCGAGGACGGTTCCGAGCGGGTGCGGTCCGAGCACGTGCGCCGGGCGTTGGACGATCGCCTCTTCCGCTGGAGCCGCGTGGAGGAGAAGGTTCGCGAGCTCATCCGGGAGGGCACCCTCCTGGTGGACGTGGAGGGCACCAAGGTGGGTCAGGTCAACGGCCTGGCGGTGTTGTCCATGGGGGAATACGCCTTCGGCCGCCCCTCCCGGGTGACCGCGAGCCTGGGGCTCGGGAGCGGCGGCATCCTCAACATCGAGCGGGAGGCGCGCCTGTCAGGCTCCACCCACGACAAAGGTGTGCTGATCCTCTCGGGCTACCTGCGCAACACTTTCGGGCGCGCCCGGCCGCTGTCGTTCTCGGCTTCCCTGGCTTTTGAGCAGTCCTACTCCGGGATCGACGGCGACAGCGCCTCCTCCACCGAGCTGTATGCGCTCCTCTCCCGCCTGGGGGAGATCCCACTGCGCCAGGATATCGCGGTCACGGGCTCGGTGAACCAGATGGGCGAGATCCAGGCCATCGGGGGGGTCAACGAGAAGATCGAGGGTTTCTTCCGGGTCTGCCGGGCGGTAGGTCTCAACGGCCGCCAGGGTGTCATGATCCCCGACTCCAACGTCCGCCACCTCGTTCTCCATCCCGAAGTGGTGGAGGCGGTGGTGCGGGGCGAGTTTCATATCTATCCGGTGGCCACCGTAGAACAGGGCATGGAGGTCCTCACCGGCCTCCCGCCCGGAGCCCCTGGGGAGGAGGGGACGGTCATGGGCCGGGTGGATGCGGCCCTGGGGCAGCTCGACGAGATTCTGCGGGCGCGTAACGGAGGCGAGGAGAAGGAGAGGGAGAGGGAGAAGGAGAAGGGGGTCGACCGGGGGGCTGGCGGAGACCAGCCCCCGCCCCGACCGCCGGAGCCTGAAGGCTCCTGAATTCGTAAACTTCGGGGGAACCCCTGCCGATGACAGGGGGCGACGCTGCCGTGAGGGCGGGCAGAAGCCGGCCCGTCGTCACGGGAACCTCATCCGGGAGGGACTCGCTTGCCGAGTGTCGATACCGCTTCCAACGAATCACACTCCCCGAGCCCGGGGCCCGAGGGGCGCCGCCGGCCCGCCGGATCGACGGGTGCCGAAGAGGTGGGGGACCGCAGCGATCTCCTGACGGGCGGCGCGATCCTCGCGGTGGGGCGAGGCGGAGAGATCCTGGCCCACCGGAGTCCCTTGCCCCTGCCCGTGGCCACCGCGGGGTCGGTGGCCGGGCTGAGGCTGCACCAGTTGGAGCCGGGTACGCTGGGGAGGGGACTGCAGCGGCTCCTGGAGGAGGTGCGAGACGGCGGGGACGCATGCACCGCCGAGTTGACCATCGCGTCGGCCCTTCCGGATCAGGCGGAGACCGCGATGCTCTCTCTCCGGATCGTGCCCCACCCCGAGCGGAACCGGGTCTTCCAGATCTCGGTGCGCAACATCACCGCCTACGGTGAGCGCCTCCAACACCTGTGCCATGCACTCGACGCCCTTCGGGCAGAAAGAGATGAGTGGGAAGCCGTCGCGCGCTCGGTGGCCCACGACGTGCGCTCATCCCTCGCGGCCCTGACCGGGTTCATGAATCTCGCGCTACTGGAGCCCACCTCCCAGGGCCAGGGGGCTCGGGAGCATGTGAGCCGGGCCTTGGAGATCGGGAACCGGTTGGTCACCCTGACCGATCTCCTGGTGGAGAATCCCCGCCGCCGCCCTGCCGAGGCCGAGTTCCTCGATGTCGGAACGTTCGGCGCCCGCCTCTTGACCGCTCTGCAAGTGGCCCATCCGCAGGTGGGCTTCGCATGGTGTGTCGATGCGGCCGGGGTTGGGGTCAGGACGAGCCCGGCGGCTCTCTGGAACCTGCTTTGGGGGTTGACCTCCAACGCGATCAAGTACCGGAGCGCGAGCCGGCAGCTCCAGATCGACCTGAGGGCCCGGGCCTGCAACGAACAGGTGGAGATCGCGGTCCAGGACAACGGCATTGGGATCCCCCCCGGGGAGGAGGCGGCGGTGTTCCAGCCCGGTTGGAGGGGGTCGAACGCCAAGGGGGTAGAGGGCTCCGGGCTCGGCCTGCACGGTGTTCGTCTCCTGGCCCAGAAGTGCCAGGGGCGGGTCTGGGCGGAACCGTGTCCGACCGGGGCCAGCTTCCGGGTCGTTCTGCCGTCGCTCCGGCCTGCCGGCTAGCGGTGCCGCTTCCTCCGGGTGCCCAAGCCCGGGCGCTGCTTCACCAGGTCCTCGAGC
>CAZYJP010000085.1:0-8099 GCA_964647795.1 uncultured Thermodesulfobacteriota bacterium | reverse complement strand
CTTTGCTCGGCCGTGACGCGTGACGCGTCACCCGTTACCCGTCACCGGTCAGGCCTTCTCCACCCGCACCGCACACACCTTGTACTCGGGGATCTTTGCCGTGGGGCACACCGCCGGGTTGGTGAGCACGTTCACCGGGGACTCGCTGTAGTGGAAGCTCAGGAAAACGGTGCCCGGGGCCGTGCGGTCCACCACCTTGACCTTGGTCTCGATCTCCCCCCGGCGCGAGGACACCTTGACGACGTCGCCGCTCCGGATGCCAAGCCTCTCCGCATCCGCCGGGTGCATCTCCATGAAGCCCTCGGGGAAACAATCGTTGATCCGACCGCACCGCCGGGTCATCGTGCCGGAGTGGTAGTGGGCGTGTTCCCGGCCCGTGGTCAGGAGGAGGGGGTACTCCGCGTCGGACTGCTCGTCCGCGCCGTGGAAGGAGATGGCGTGGAAGAGCCCCTTGCCGCGGCTGAACGTGCCGACGTGGAGCACCGGGGTCCCCGGGTGGTCCTTCGAGGGGCACGGCCACTGGAGGCCCCCCTGCTCGAGCCGACCGTAGTCGATGCCGGCGTAGCTCGGGGTGAGGCCCGCCAACTCGTCGAACACCTCCGAGGGGCCCGCATAGCTCATCTTGTAGCCCATGCGCCCCGAGAGATCCCGGAAGATCTCCCAGTCGGGGCGGGACTCGCCCCGGGGCGCCACCGCGGCGCGAATCCTCTGCACTCGGCGCTCGGTGTTGGCGAAGGTGCCGTCCTTCTCGGCGAAGGAGCAGGCGGGCAGCACCACGTGCGCCTTGGCCGCCGTCTCGGTGAGGAAGATGTCCTGGACCACCAGGAGCTCGAGCTTCTCCAGTGCCTGCTCCACGTGCCGCACGTCCGGGTCGGTGATCATGGGGTTCTCCCCCATGACGTAGAGGGCCTTGATCGTGCCCTCCAGCGCACCGTGGGTCACCTCGGTCACGGTGAGCCCGGGCTTTCCCGGAACCTTTCGGCCCCAGGCCTGCGCGAACTTTTCCGCGGCCCCCTCGTCGTCGACCCGCTGGTAACCGGTGAAGACGTTGGGGAGCGCGCCCATGTCGCAGGCGCCCTGCACGTTGTTCTGGCCCCGCAGGGGGTTGAGCCCGCCGCCCTCCACGCCCACGTTGCCGCACAGCATCGCCAGGTTGGCCAGGGCCTTGACCGCGTCAGTCCCCTGGGAGTGCTGGGTGACGCCCATGCAGTAGAGGATCGACGCGGGCTTCGCGGTCGCATAAAGCCGCGCCGCCTCCCGGAGCGCCTCCGCCGGGATCCCGGTGAGCGCCTCCACGGCTTCCGGGCTGAAGTCGCCCAGGGACGCGGCGAACTCGTCGAGGCCCTCGCACCGCTCGGCCACGTAGTCCGCGTCGTGGAGGCCCTCCGAGAGGATCACGTGCATCATCGCGTTGAGCACGGGGATGTTGTGGCCGGGCTCGATCTGGAGGAAGGTATTGGCGTAGTTCGCGAGCTCGATCTTCCGGGGGTCCACCACGATGAGCTTGGCGCCCTTCTGGGTGACGGCCCGCTTGACGGCGTCGCCGATGATGGGGTGGTTCTCGGTGGTGTTGGAGCCGATGATGAGGAACGCCCCCGCCTTCTCCAGGTCGGCGATGGAGTTGGTCATCGCGCCGGAGCCGAAGCTGGTGGCCAGACCGGCCACGGTGGCGCTGTGTCAGAGGCGTGCGCAGTGATCGACGTTGTTGGTGCCGATCACCGCGCGGAAGAACTTCTGGAAGAGGTAGTTGTCCTCGTTGGTGCACCGGGCGCTGGCGAAGCCGGCGATGGCGTCGGGGCCGCTCTCGTCCTTGATCGCCTGGAGCCTGGAGGCCACCAGTCCGAGGGCCTCGTCCCAGGTCGACTCCACGAGCTGGCCGTCTTTTCGCACCAGAGGGAGCGTGAGCCGGTCGGGATGGTTCACGAACTCCCAGCCGAAGCGCCCCTTCACGCACAGGCTGCCGTGGTTCGGGACGGCGTCGAAATCGGTGGTGGTCACCCGGAGGATCTCATCGTTCTTCGCGTTGAGCTCGAGCTGGCACCCCACGCCGCAGTACCCGCAGGTGGTGCGGACCCGCTTGGCCTGCCAGGTGCGGGCCTTCCGGGGCTGGACCGAGTCGGTCAGGGCTCCCACGGGGCAGACCGAGAGGCACTCGCCGCAGGAGATGCACTCCACGCCCGGCACCGGCCCGATGTACGAGTGGAACCCGTTGTCCACGATCTGGATGCACCCCACCCCCTTGATCTCCTTGCAGGCGTGCACGCAGCGGGCGCACAGCACGCAGCGGTCGGGCCACTGCTGGATGAAGGGCGACACGTACCGGGGGACCTGGCGCTGGAAGGTTTCCGTCACGAAGTCCTGCTGGGCGATCCCGAACTCCCAGGTCAGGTCCTGGAGGTCGCACTCGCCGCCCTTGTCGCACACCGGGCAGTCCAGGGGGTGCCGCACCAGGAGGAGTTTCAGGACGTCGCGGCGCATCTCCCGGAGCTCTGCCGAGTCGGTGCGCACCACGAGCCCCTCGCCCGCGATCGTGTCGCAGGCGGTCAAGGGCTTGCGGTACCCCTCGACCTCCACCACGCACATGCGGCACGAGCCGATGGGGGCCAGCTTCTTGAGCCAGCACAGGGTCGGGATGCGGACCCCCGCCGCCTGGGCAGCCTCCAGGATGGTCGCCCCCTTGGGAACGCTCACCGCTTTTCCGTCGATCGTCAGGTTGATCATGAAGAACCCCTCGCGGAGATCCAGGCAGTTGCCTCTCGGCCCTTCCCGTGTCTCACATATGACCTTGCGCTTGCCATTCCCCCTGGGAGTTTCCTATAGGACCTATACGTCCTATAGGTCCTATGGGACCCGTGAGTGGAAACCACGCCCCCGTCACCCTCCCGTCGCCACCGCCAGCAGCCGGTAGCAGCGCAGGCAACGGCTCGCGTCGGCGATCGCCTCCTGGTGGGTGAAGCCGATTTCGGCCTCCCGGAAGTCCTTCACCCGCTCCTCCACGGGGGCATGGTGGATGCGAGCCGGCTCGGTGGTCGGGGGGACGCCCACGTCCTCCTTCGGGTCGTACGGCTTGAGCTGCTCCACGTACTGATTCATGACCCACTCCTCCAGAGGCTCGGTACGGCCCTCCCGGAGGAACCGGTCGATCTGGAACGCCGCCTCCTTGCCGCCGGCGAGCCCCGCGATCAAGGTCAGGGGCCCGGAGACGCAGTCCCCGGCAGAGAAGATGCCCACCCCGTCGTGGGTGCCAGCCAGCTTGTTGAGACCCTCGACCTGGATCTGCTTCCACTTGTCCGCTTTGACCGGGCCGTCCTCGGCCAGGAAGGAGAGGTCGATGGCCTGGCCGATGGCCGGGATGATCGCGTCCACCGGGAGCACGAACTCGCTGCCCTTCACCTCCACCGGCCGGCGGCGCCCCGAGGCGTCGGGCTCGCCGAGCTCCATCTTGATGAGCTCCACCCCGGTGACCTTGCCCTTCTCGTCCAGGACGAGCCGGGTGGGGTTGTGGAGCACCAGAAACTCCACGTTCTCGGCGTGGGCATCGGCGATCTCCACCTTGTCGGCGGGCATCTCCGCCTCGCTGCGCCGGTACACGAGCTTCACGTTCTCGTAGCCCAGGCGAAGGGCCGTGCGCACGCAGTCGATGGCCACGTTGCCTCCGCCCACCACCGCCACGGTCTTCCCGACGAAGACGGGCTTCCCGAGGGCGACGTCTCGAAGGAAGTCGGCTCCCTTCATGAAGCCTTCCTTCGCTTCCTCCTCCCCCTTCACCCCCATGCCGGTGCCAAGGCGCGCCCCGACCCCGAGGAAGACCGCCCGGTACTCGCCGGTCACCAGGTCCTGGAAGGGCACGTCGGTGCCCACCTCGGTGTCGTAGAGGATCTTCGCCCCCATCTCCTCGATCAGGTCCGCCTCCCGGCGGAGGATCGGGCGGGGCAGTCGGTAGTCGGGGATACCCACGGCGGCCATGCCGCCGGGCTCGGGCAGGGCCTCGAAGACCGTGCAGTCGTAGCCCATCTGGGCCAGGTAGTAGGCGCAGGAGAGTCCCGCCGGCCCGGCGCCCACGACGGCCACCTTCTCCTTGTCGATAACGGGCCTGGGGAACCGGGGGGGCCGCTTGCGCTCGAGCTCGTAGTCGGCCACGAACCGCTTGAGAAACTTGATCTGGATCGGCCCGTCCACGTTCTGCCGGCGGCAGTGGAACTCGCAGGGCCGTACGCACACCCGGCCCACGGTGCCCGGGAGGCAATTGTCCTGGCGGATCACGTCGAGGCTCTCCAGGAACTTCCCGTTCTTGACGTGCTCCACGTAGGTGGGAATGTCGAGGTGGGCCGGGCAGGCGCTCTTGCACGGCGCCGTCACCTTCAGGCGATAGCTGCCCCGGGGGATCTCGGCGTTCCCGGACGCCGCCGCATCGAGCTCCGACCGGAAGTGGGTGACGAAGTCCTGGAAGGCCTTCCCGCAGGACTGCCCCAGGTCGCACATCGCCTGCTGGCGGAGCCGAGCCGAGAGCCTCACCACGTTCTCCACGTCGGCGGCCTGGCCCACACCCCGGCAGATCCGGTCGAGGGAGTCGTGGATCACCTTGCTCCCCACGCGGCAGGGCACGCACTGGCCGCAGGAGTTCCGCATCAGGCCCTCGGCGTAGGCCCGAGCCAGGTCGATGGGGTTCACGCCATCGTCCCACAGAGCGAGCCCGTCCCAACCCATGAGACCCAGCACCGGAGTCCCGGAGGGCAGGGCCTTGGGCACTCGCACGTCGTCGAGGCCCTGGGCGGTGCCCTGGCGGCTGTCCAGGAGCTTGCCGCCCCAGCTCGAAAAGATTCGATCAGCCATGGACGTCTCTCCTCGCTTCAGCGGTCGATCTCGCCGAGGACGATGTCGAGGGAACCGATCACCGCGATGACGTCCGCCACCATCCGGCCCAGGATCATCGGCTCCAGGGCCTGGAGGTTCACGAAGCACGGGGGCCGCACCCGGAACCGCCAGGGCTTCTCCGTCCCGTCCGAGACCAGGTAGTATCCCAGCTCGCCCTTGCTCGCCTCGACGCTCATGTACACGTCGCCGACGGGGACCTTGAACCCGTCGCTCATGAGCTTGAAGTGGCGGATGAGGGCCTCGATGTTCTGGTAGACGTCCTGCTTGGGAGGGGGCGTGAAGCGCGGGTCGTCGAGCATCACCGGGCCTTCGGGCAGCCGGTCGAGGGCCTGCTCGGCGATCCGCAGGGACTGGCGCATCTCGGCGAGGCGAACCAGGTAGCGCTCGTAGACGTCGCCGACGGTGCCCGTAGGAATCTCGAAGTCGTAGGTCTCGTAGCCGCAGTAGGGCTGGGCCTTCCGGAGGTCCCACTGGACGCCGGCCGCCCGAAGGACCGGCCCGGTGAGGGCGTACTGGACGCACTCCTCCACGCTGATGATGCCGATCCCCTCGGTGCGCCCCTTCCAGATCGTGTTCTGCGTCAGGAGGCGCTCGTACTCGTCGATCCGGGAGGGGAAGTCCTTGATGAAGGCCCGGGCCTTCTCGAAGAACACCGGTGGGACGTCCTCGGGGAAGCCCCCCACCCGGATGTAGCTCGGGGTGAGGCGGGCGCCGTGCACGTCCTCCAGGAGGTCCATGACGGTTTCCCGGTCGCGGAAGGTGTAGAAGAGCACCGTCATCGCGCCGATGTCGAGGGCGTGGCTGGCCAGCCACAAGAGGTGACTCGCGATCCGCTGGAGCTCGCACAAGCACACCCGGAGCACCGTGGCCCGCGGCGGGATCTGCTCCTCGATCCCCAGGAGCTTCTCCACCGCCAGGGTGTAGCCCAGGTTGTTGAGGAGGGCGCCCACGTAGTCCATCCGGTCGGTGAGCGTGAGGGCCTGGTGGTAGGTCTTGGTCTCCGCGAGCTTCTCCAGGCCGCGGTGGAGATGGCCCAGGTGGGGAACGACCCCGACCACGGTCTCCCCGTCGATTTCGAGCACGAGCCGAAGCACCCCGTGGGTGGCCGGGTGCTGCGGGCCCATATTGACGACCATGTTCCGGGTCTCGCCCATGATGCCCTCCGTCCGGGCGCCCCCTTCCGGGCAGCGCGCGGGTCAGCTCAGCTCAGCGGTACTGCACGTTCTGGGGAATGCCGTGGAGTGGGAAATCCTTGCGCAGGGGGTGCCCCACGTACCCGTCCCAGAGCAGGATGCGCCGCAGGTCGGGGTGACCGTCGAAGACGATGCCGAAGAGGTCGTAGACTTCGCGCTCCAGCCAGTTGGCCGCCTTCCAAACCCCCTGCACCGTGGCGACGAACCCGTTCTCCGGCACCGCGGCCTTGAGCCGGAGCCTGCGGTTGTGGGGGAAGGAATACAGGTTGTACACGAGCTCGAAGCGCGGGTCGGCGGGGAGACGGTCCACCGCCGTGAGGTCGGTGAGCATGTCGAACCGCAGCCCCTCGTGGTCGCGACAGCACGCGCAGACCTCCGCGACCCGGGCCGCGTCCACGGTAACGCTGAGTTGGCCGCGGAAGGTCGAGTGGCCGAGCACGGCGTCGCCCAAACTGTCCTTCAGGCCCTGGAGGATGGAGGAGTGGTCGCTCATTGCTTACCTCTTGTCAGTTGTCCGTTGTCCGTCGTCCGTTGGAGAAACCGCGCCGGGCCTTTTCCACAACGGACCGCGGACAGCGGACCACGGACCGTCCCTACGCAATCAAACGCCCCTCGGTGTCCGGGCGGTCCGAGAACTTCTCGTTGGCGATCTTGTCCTGCAGCTTGATGATGGCCGCCAGCAGGGCCTCGGGGCGCGGCGGGCAGCCGGGCACATACACGTCCACCGGGAGGAACTGGTCCACGCCCTGGACCGTGTTGTAGGTGTTGAAGATGCCGCCGGAGCAGGCGCACGACCCGTAGGCAATCACCCACTTGGGTTCCGGCATCTGCCGGTAGATGCGCTCCACCATGCCCGCCATCTTTTTGGTCACGGTCCCGGCCACGATCATCAGGTCCGACTGGCGGGGCGAGGGCCGGAACACCTCGGCTCCGAACCGGGCGATGTCGTAGCTGGAGGCGGAGGCGGCCATCATCTCGAGGGCGCAGCAGGCCAGGCCGAAGGTGGCGGGCCAGATGGAGTTCTTCCGCGCCCAGCCGACCACCTTTTCGAGCCGGGTGACCAGGACCGGGGGCAGCTTGCTCTCTATTCCCATTGCAGGACTCCTTTCCTCCAGGTGTAGGCAAATCCCACGAGGAGGACGAACAGGAACACCATCATGCCCACGAACGCCGCCGAGCCCAGGTCGCGGAACCGCACCGCCCAGGGGTAGAGGAACGCCACCTCCAGGTCGAACACCAGGAACTCCATGGCGATCAGGTAGTACTTGATGTCGAAAGTCTGACGGCCCCCCGGCTCCACGACCATCCCGCACTCGTACACCGCCAGCTTGTCGGGATTCGGGCGCCGCGGGCCCAGGAAGGTGGAGATCAGCACCACCCCCAGGCCGAAGGTTGCGGCCACGAGGAAGAGGATGAGGATCGGCACGTAGTTCTGGAGCATGCAAGCCTCCTCGGACCGGGCTCAGCGAGAGCGAGGCGGTGCGCAAGTGAACACCCGGAACAAACCCGGGCGTATGCTACTGTGCAGCATTTTCGCATGTCAAGGCGTAAATCCCCCCCCGCTTTACGTACAATCGTTCTAAACGGTCAGCGTGGTTCCCCCGGGGCCGGGACGCCGAACGGGTCCCCACAGGCCCCGCGGCAACCCAGCCGCCGCGCGATGGGCCGGTCGGCCTCGGGCATGGGGCGGGAGAGGAGCTCCGCCGGCTCCACCCAGGCAACTTCCTGGCAGTGGAGCGGGACCGGGTCCCCCGAGACCAGGGTGCAGCAATAGGCGGTAAGGCGGATGTGCAGGTGGGGATAGGCGTGGTCCACGCACGCCACCTCCTCGCCCACGGCAACCCCCACCCCGAGCTCCTCGAGGAGCTCCCGCGCCAGGGCCTCCTCGGGCGCCTCCCCCTCCTCCACCTTGCCCCCCGGGAACTCCCACAGGCCGCCGTGGGGGCCCCCGGGTAGCCGTCGGGCCAGGAGCACCCGCCCCCGGCCGTCGCAGAGCACCGCGGCCACCACCAGAAGCGGGCCGGCCCCCTC